>NZ_JENA01000016.1 GCF_000586015.1 Candidatus Synechococcus spongiarum SH4
GGTGGGTGCCATTGACGAGGAGGGCATGGCCCGCACCGCCGAGAAGAAGCTGGCCATTGCCCAGCGGGCCTACCGGGATGCCTTGACCTACGGTCTCCCCCCGCGGGAGTTGTTCTTCGACCCCCTGGCGCTGCCCATCTCCACCGGCGTGGAGGAGGACCGTCGCAACGGGGCCGCCACCTTGGAGGCCATTGGCCGGATTCGCCAACAGATGCCGGAGGCGCATGTGGTGCTGGGCATTTCCAACGTGAGCTTCGGCCTCTCGCCCGCAACCCGCATGGCGCTCAATTCCGTCTTCCTCCATGACTGCTGTGCAGCGGGATTGGATGCTGCCATTGTTTCCCCGATCAAGATTCTTCCTCTGAACAAGATCAGCCAGGAACAACAAAACGTCTGCCGGGATCTGATCCACGACCGGCGCCGCTTCAGCGGCGATGTATGCACCTATGACCCCCTCACGGCCCTCACGGAAATGTTTGCCGGGGTGAGCGGACAGGCTGCCCGGGTCGCAGGACCAAGCCTGGCGGATTTGCCGGTGGAGGAGCGCCTGAAGCAGCACATCATTGACGGGGAACGCCTCAATCTGGAGGATTCCCTGCAACTGGCGTTGCAGACAATGCCGCCATTGGAGATTGTCAATCGCTTTCTCCTGGATGGGATGAAAGTTGTGGGTACACTCTTTGGCTCCGGGCAGATGCAATTGCCTTTTGTGCTCCAATCCGCCCAAACCATGAAGGCTGCTGTGGCCTATCTGGAACCCCACATGGAAAAAACCGACGGGCAGAACCAGTCCCGGGGCAAAGTGTTGATCGCCACCGTCAAGGGAGACGTTCATGATATTGGTAAAAATCTCGTTGATATCATTCTCACCAACAACGGCTATGAAGTGATTAACCTGGGCATCAAACAGGACGTGACCGCCATTATCAATGCCCACCAGGAACACCAGGCGGATTGCATCTGCATGAGTGGCTTGCTGGTGAAGTCAACGGCTTTCATGAAAGACAATCTGGCGGCATTCAACGATGCCGGTATTCAGGTGCCGGTGATTCTGGGGGGCGCAGCCCTCACCCCCCGGTTTGTCCATCGGGATTGCCGTGCGGTGTACCAAGGCCAGGTGATCTACGGCAAGGATGCCTTCACCGATCTGCGCTTCATGGATGCCTACCTGAAAGCCCGTGCGGCGCACCGCTGGGATCATCGGCAAGGATTTCTGGACGGCATCCCGCCAGGGGTGGGCCTGGTCGCTGAAGATGCCACTGCCCAGCCCCCCCAGGACACGCCGCCATCAGGGGCCACCGCCAACGGGAACGCCACTGCGGAACCCACTGCGGCAGCCTCTACGGACCGTTCCGAGGCGGTTCCGGAAGAACCTGCGGTGCAGCCGCCGTTCCGGGGCGCCCGCCTGCTCCATAGCCACCAGATTCCCCTGGAGGAGGTGGCGGGCTACCTGGATCGCCAAGCCCTGTTCGTGGGCCAGTGGCAACTGCGCCGCGGCAAGGACCAATCCAAGGAGGACCATGAGGCCCTGTTGCGCACCACTGCAGAACCCACGTTGGACCACTGGCTGGAGCGCTGCCGCCAGGAACGTCTGCTCCAACCGGCCACGGCCTACGGCTACTTCCCCTGTGGTCGCCGGGGCAACAGTGTGCAGGTGTTTGCCCCCCAGGGGCGGGAGCGGCTGGGGGAGTTCGTGTTTCCCCGCCAACGCTCCGGGAACCGCTACTGCATTGCGGACTTCTACCGGGATCTGGCCAACGACCAGCCGACGGACGTGTTGCCCATGCAGGCGGTCACCATGGGGGAGCAGGCCAGCCTGTTTGCCCAGGAACTCTTCCAGAGCCATGCCTACAGCGACTACCTCTACTTCCATGGCCTGGCGGTGCAAATGGCGGAGGCCCTGGCGGAATGGATCCATGCCCACATCCGCCGGGCCTGTGGTTTCAGTGAGCAGGAACCGAGGGTTCTGCGGGACGTGCTGGCCCAACGCTATCGGGGCAGCCGTTACTCCTTTGGCTATCCGGCCTGCCCCAACGTGGCCGACTCCCGCCAACAACTGGCCTGGCTCGGCGCCGAGGCCATTGGTCTGACCATGGACAGCAGCGATCAACTCCAGCCGGAACAGAGCACCACCGCCCTGGTGGCCCTCCACTCCAAGGCCCGCTACTTCAGTGCTTAGTTTAGTGTCCCAGAGATCATTTTACAAAGACGTTTGGTCTTCGCCAGGCTGGATTCGGCAGTAGCTACCCACATACAAGGTCTGGCCTGAGCGTTGTAGTGCTCCACAAAACCATGGATTTTGCAGGTGAGTTCTCCCAGGTTATGGAAAGAACCGCGTCGAATGGCTTTCTGGGTCATGCTGACAAACCAGCGTTCCACTTAATTGATCCATGAAGCCTAGGTGGGTGTGAAATGCACATGGAACCTGGACCGCAGCACCAGCCACTCCTTCACGTTGGTGTATTTATGAGTACAGTAGTTATCAATGATGAGATGAATATCCAAAGTGTTGGGTACATTCCTTTCAACGTGTTAAAGAAAGGAGATAAACTCCTGGCGGCGGTGGCGGCGCTTGCACTGCGGCAGCACTTTCCCGGTGGCGCCATCCAAGGCGGCAAACAATGTCGTGGCGCCGTTACGAAAGTTTCATGGGTCACACCTTTCACATAGCCCAGGCCCAACGGCAGCATCGGTTGGTTCCTCTTCAATGCCTGGATTTGTGTCTTCTCGTTTCGGCAGATGCACAACGGCATGATCCGGCGGCCTCAGGTATAGACTTATGATATCATGCATCTTATCCACAAAGTCTGGAACCATCGATGCATGGTGGACTTGCAAATACCCGTGTGGCCAGCCAAGGCGCGGACGCTCCAATGGCTAGCGTTGGTTGGCGGACCCTGTAAGGCTGTATTGAGCACTTCGGCAACACGCTCGTCACCATGGATGCGGTCGTCCAGGGCGCTGTTCGTCGTGCAGTCCTGCAACGCCCTGGTCGTAATAGTGACGGCGCCATTTGCCAACCGTGACATGGCTAACGCAAAGTCGCCTGGCGATCACCACATGGGGGGCTCCTGCAGCGCAGGCCAGAACCATTTGCGCCCGCTGCGCCAAGCCGGGCGGTAATGTGCGGGAATGAGCGATGGACAGTAGGTCCTCTGTCTCTTCCCCATTCAGACTGATGGGGATTGCAGGCCGACCATCCCGTGACATAGCCGGACTCCTTGCATAGACTCACCTCTATCCTAATAAGACAGATTCGCCCGCATTCGGTGATAAAGCAGGAACCCACTTGAAGGAGGTGGCATTTGCCAATCCGAGAAGGAATCCCGGCCCTCTCGGAGCGGGGTGGAAATCAAGCAGCCAGGGACCGGCCCACGTCCTGAAGCGCCCATGGGCGCTGGGCTGTGAAATGCACTTCTCTCTCTGCCTCCTAATGGAGTCCCGCTTTTGCGGGGATGACGAAGAAGGCAGGGGGAGCTGTAACTGCCCGATTCCTTATCCAGAACTCGGGTTGACGAGCGGAAAGGGGCGGTGGCTCACCCTTGCCCTGCTCCTCCCATCAGTCCAACACCCTCTCCTCCTGTCGGTTATGCAGAGTTCTTTCCTGCTCTGTCCATGGCAATATTGCCCATAATTCGGTCAGCACTGAACTGGCTATCTCGCAAGCGTTCAGCCCACTGACGTCCTTTGTGCAGTGTGTCCCAAGGAGATCGTCTCTGGTTTTGTCGGCCGCTCCCTGGGTCATGGTTGCCAAAACCATCAACAACAGAGTTCCATAGCGGACGGTAGATCGCAATCAAAACCTGCTCCGTGAGGCCAATCCACACAGGATCGAGAATCAGCCAACGGCAACGGAAGTCGCTCAAGCTCAAGTTAGTGACGGTTTCTAGCGAGGCTGCGTGTTCACGGAGCCTTCCATGCAGGATGGGTAATTGGCGAGGGTGGCCCCCACGGCCCTGTCTGCGTCCACGGGGTTCCGCTTTTCCGACATAGATTGGTTCTTCGTCTGCCATGTTGGCATAGGGCGGGAAATTACCTTGATCGTGGATTGTACTGGCGGGAATCATTCACGGGGAAGTCGTTCACAATGGTGACCGTTGCGGCAGATGATCCAGAAGCAATGCCGCTTCCGGGCGTGATGGGCCGTCTTCCAGCGATCAGAAACCATCGGTCCATTTCTGATCTTGATGATCAGGTCGCACACAGTAAAACCAGCTTCATCGGCCATGCGCATGAAATCGCAGTGGGCCCACCGGGACCGGTGGTTGTTGACCATGTCGGTAATCTTCGCCAGCAACAGGCCTTCCGGCTTGAGGACGCGCTTGGCTTCCTTCAGGAACGGTGGGTATAGATAGCTCAGGGTCCAGTTTTCAGACGGGCCACAGGGCATGGTGGTGCCAAAGTCCACGTCGAACCGCTTGCAACTTTTGTCTCGACCCTGCGGTCCCACATGGGGCGGGTCGTAGACAACAACGCCAAACGAGGCATCTTCGACGCCCACCATGTTGCGATTGTCAGCTACAATCATCGGCTTGTATTGTGGATCGATATCCATGGACACAACCTGCCGCCTTGAACTGCGCCAGAAGCGGCCTGCGTTGTAGGTGGCATCCAGTATCGGCTCTACGGGAATGGAAGGATAGAAGCGAAGCATCTCTTCAAGAAGCTCTGCGTCACTGCCTTCCCACACACTGCTGATGGGGGTGTAGAGCCCATCCTGCGCCGCTGCCGACACCAAGACCGCAGGCTGATCGGCACCGTGATCGGCGATCAACTCCCCATGGACGAGTTGTTTGCCGACCATGCCCCTCAATGCCGGCTCTCCCGCTTGGGCAGCCAGCCTTCCTTGGGCAGGGGCTCGGTGCCGTAGGTCCAGTCGTCGTAATCGGGATCGTTGCGGATGCGCTGATGCTCCTGGCTCTGCACGTCAAAGTTGTGGGGCTGGGAGGCCTGTTCAGGGGACTGCTGTGGGCGTTGGCTCATGACGGCCGATGGTTGGCTGCCGCCACTCTACAGAACTCTTTCAGACATTGAAAAGAAACTCCATCACGTCCCCTTCGGCCACTACGTAGTCCCGGCCTTCACTGCGTAGCCAGCCCCGGGATCTGGCCTCCGCCATGGAGCCGGCCTCCAGCAGTTGCCGCCAGCCAATGGTCTGGGCGCGGATGAAGCCCCGTTCAAAATCGGTGTGGATCACGCCAGCGGCCTGGGGGGCCTTCATGCCGGCCCGGATGGTCCAGGCCCGGGTTTCCTTGGGACCCGTGGTGAAATACGTGCGCAATCCCAGCAGGTGATACGTGGCCCGGATCAGGCTCTCCAGCCCCCCCTCCCGAACCCCCAGGCTGTCGAGGTAGTCCTGTCGCTCCCGGGGGTCAAGCTCCACCAGTTCCGCCTCCACCTGGGCGGAGACCCGTAGTGTTGCCGCCGCTTCCCTGTGGGCCAGTTCAGCAATGCTCAGCGCCATGGCGTTGCCGTCGGACAGGTGATGTTCCGCCACGTTGGCGGCATAGACGACGGGCTTGCGGGTCAGCAAACCCAGGGGTTGAATCAGCCGCTCTTCCTCGGGGGAGAGGGGGACCGTGCGGGCGGCGGCGCCGGTATCCAGCACCTGGGCAAGGCGCTCCAGCACTTCATCCTCCCGGCGGGCCTCCGGGCTGGTGCGCCGTTGCCGCTGCAGCCGTTGGCGGCGCCTGTCAATCTGGGCGGCATCCGCCAGGGCCAGTTCCAGGTTGATCACCTCCACGTCTCGACCGGGATCCACGGAGCCGGACACATGGATCACGTCATCATCCAGGAAGCAGCGCACCACGTGGACAATGGCATCCACCTGGCGAATGTTGGCCAGGAACTGATTGCCCAGACCCTCCCCCTGGCTGGCGCCCGCCACCAGGCCGGCAATGTCCACCACTTCCAGGCGTGTGGGCGCCAGGTTTCGGGAGCGGGACAGATCCGCCAGGGGCTGAAGGCGCGGATCCGGCACAGCCGCCACCCCCACGTTGGGTTCAATGGTGCAGAAGGGGAAATTGGCGGCCTGAGCCTGGATCTGGCGCACCAGGGCGTTGAACAGGGTGGACTTGCCCACGTTGGGCAGACCAACAATTCCGGCGCGAAGCATGAGCGGGGAAGAAGATCCTGTCTAGGATGGGGAGCGACATACATCTTCCCATCGGCCATGCTCGTTGCCGCCTTGCTGGACATTGTGGTGGTAAAAACCCTCAGCATTTTTTCCCTGCTGCTGTTGGTGCGGGTTCTGCTGAGCTGGTTCCCCACTTTGCCCTGGGAGAATCCCGTGCTGGCAACCCTGGCTTCCGTCACGGACCCCTACCTCAACCTGTTCCGCGGTCTGATTCCCCTCATCGGGGGACTGGATATTTCCCCAATCCTGGCGTTCCTGTCCCTGAGTCTGGTGAGCACTCTGCTGCGGGCCCTTTCCGATCCACTGCTGGCAAACGCAAGCTACGCAAGGTACATGGTTGGCTGATGTCCAAGGGCTGGCCGGCCTGGAACGTCGCGGCGTCCAGGGTGGTTTCTGCTGCAGTGCTAGGTTCATGGGGCCGTGGCTACGGTCCTGCCGCCGGTCAAGCCCAGCAACATTGTCTGCGTCACCCATGCACCAGCAGTTGCGCTCCTCCATTCCCGCCGGGGTAGCCGTTCCCTTGCTCCTGCCCCCCACTCCCCCTTGTGCCGTGGGTGGCGGGGACGGTGTATCAGCCCACTTGCCGATCAGGACAGGATGACGGCGCCGCAAGGACCTTCCAACGGCCAACGGCGCAGGGAGTGCATCAATCGACGCACGAAAATCGTTGCCACCATTGGCCCGGCAACGGATAGCGCCCAGAGCATTCAAAAGCTGATCCAGGCTGGAGCCACAACGTTTCGGCTGAACTTTTCCCACGGCAGCCATGGGGACCATGCCCTGCGGGTGGCCACCATTCGCCAGGTGGCCCATCAGATGAGCCAGAACATTGGCATCCTTGGGGATCTGCAAGGCCCCAAGATTCGCCTGGGGCGTTTTGAAGGCGGTCCCATTCGCCTGGCCAAGGGGGATCGTTTTCAACTCACCTCCAGGCCCGTGCCCTGCGGCCAGACCATTGCCCAGGTCACCTATAACGCTCTGGCGGAAGAAGTGACGGTGGGAGCACGCATCCTGCTGGATGACGGCAAGGTGGAAATGCGGGTCGTCGCCGTGGATCCCGAGGACCAGACCCTCCACTGCCGGGTGGTGGTGGGTGGAATGCTCTCCAACAACAAGGGGGTCAACTTCCCCGATGTGCAACTCTCCGTCAGCGCCTTGACGGACAAAGACCGCACGGATCTGCGCTTTGCGCTGCAGCAGGGGGTGGACTGGATCGCTTTGAGCTTTGTGCGCAACCCCGAAGACATGGTGGCGGTGAAGGAGTTAATCCGCCGCCATGGCTATGGCACCCCGGTGGTGGCCAAGATCGAGAAGTTTGAAGCCATCAGCCGCATTGACGAGATCCTGCCCCTCTGCGACGGGGTCATGGTCGCCCGGGGCGACCTCGGGGTGGAAATCCCCCCGGAAGACGTGCCGTTGTTGCAAAAGGAACTGATCCGCAAAGCCAATGGTCTGGGAATCCCCATCATCACCGCCACCCAGATGCTGGACAGCATGGCCACCAACCCCCGCCCCACCCGGGCCGAGGTGAGTGACGTGGCCAATGCCATTCTGGACGGCACCGACGCGGTGATGCTCTCCAACGAGACCGCCGTTGGGCAATATCCGGGCGAGGCTGTGGAGACCATGGCCACCATCGCCAGGCGAATCGAGCAGAACTATCCCCAGCCCCGCTTCACGGGCAATTGCCAGCAAACCATTCCCAACAGCATCAGCCAGGCGGTGAGCACCATTGCCAGCCAACTGGAGGCTGCCGCCATTGTGCCCTTGACCCAGAGCGGGGCCACGGCGCGGAACGTGAGCAAATTCCGTCCGATCACCCCCATTCTGGCCGTCACCAGTCAGGTGCGGGTGGCGCGGCAGTTGCAACTGGTGTGGGGGGTCTATCCCCTCCTTGTGGATACCCAGTCCTCGGGCAGCCGCACCTTCACCTTGGCGCTGGGGATTGCCCGGGAGCAGGGCCTGTTGCAGGAAGGAGACCTGGTGGTGCAGACCGCAGGCACCCTGGCGGGAGTCAGCGGATCCACCGACCTGATTCGCGTGGGCATTGTGGCCGCGGTGCTGGGGAGGGGGTTGGGCCTGGGCGGCGGCTCCGTCACGGCCCGGGCCCGGGTGGCCCATTCTCCCCAGGAGGCCCGCCATCTGGAGCCCGGCGAGGTGTTGGTGGTGAGTGAAACCTCTGCGGCGTACATGGACGTCATTCGGCGCGCCGGGGGCATCCTTACGGAACTGGGGGGCGGCAAAGCCACGCTGCGGTCATCGGCCAGCGGCTGCGCATCCCCGTCATTGTGGGTGTGGCAGGGGCCACCCGGGCTGTGCGTCAAGGGGAGGTGATTACCCTGGACACTCCCCATGGTCTGGTGAAAAGCGGCAGCAGTGATCTGATGGAGATCCACTCCTAGCCCGGAAAAGCGGCCACGGCCTCAGGCCATGGCTGGGGATCGATGGCCCCTGCCCCTGTGCAGACCACGGCGCCACAGGCGCTGGCAAAGGCCATGACCTGGGCAACGGCTTCCCCGGAGGAGTGTTGCAACAACTGGGGCTGGCGCACCAACTGGTGCAACAATCCTGCCAGAAAGGCATCTCCCGCACCGGTGCTGTCCACCACGGAAACCGGATAGGCGGGCCGCTGCCCACGACAGCCCCCCATCCACCAGGCCACCCCGTCCCCACCGGCGGTCACCACCACCGCGGGCCGCTGGGGCAACACCAGAGAAATGGCCTGGGGATCCCGCTGCCCGAACAGCCACTCGGCCTCCTCAACCGCCAGCTTCAGCAGGCATACCCGCTCCAGCAAGGGGGCAATCCGTTGCCGGGCCATGGATTCACTACAGGGCCAGAAGGTGGGCCGCCAGTTCACGTCCAGCGCCAAGCGCGCCTGCCGGGCCTCGGCCAAGGCCATGGCCTGCTCCAGGGCCGCCGCTGCGGTGGGGCTGGCCAGAGGAATGGTGCCGAACAGTAGCCAGCGGGCGGACTGGAACAGGGAGGGTGGAATCCGGTCCTTGGCGAAGGCCGTATCGGCAAAGCCGGCGCCGGTATCCCCCAGGAAGCCCCCGAAACTCCGTTCGCCGTCGGGCTGTCGTTGCACCAGCACAATCCGGGAAGGGCGCTGTTTGTCCCATTGCAAGCCTTGCTGGTCCACCCCCCGCTCCTGAAACAACCGGGCAAAGGCTGCGCCAACGCCATCCCGCCCCAGCCGCCCCAGAAAGCCGGTTGACGCGCCCAACCGGGCCAGTCCGCAACACACGTTGGCAGGGGCGCCCCCCAGGTAATCCTCTCCCCCGTCAGCCGGATCTCCCCCCGGTGGACCCAGACGATCCACCAGCGCCTCCCCGCAGCAAATCACGTCGGGCATTTCCCTTGCTCAACTGGATTCAGCCTGCAACAGCCGTGGCGGATCCAGCAAGCCGCCCAGGTAAGCTGACGCATCCAGCAACAGGCTTCCCCCGGTCACCATGGAGAAGCCAAAGAATGCAAGGCCCTGGAATTCATCTACGGGCCACCACAGGGACGATTCCTTCTCTCCCGTGTCGGTTGTAACGGTGCAGGCTGCATTGGTCTTCGGAATTGTGGAGACGGGCTATTGAAATGAAGCGTCTTTATGTCCGCCCGGCATACAGAAAACATGGGCTGGGTAAAAGGCTGGTGGAAGCAGCCGTCTCCATGGCGCAGGAGATGGGCGGTCCGCCGTCCGTCTGCATACGCTCCCCGCCATGGCAGTCGCCAAGCGCCTTTACCGCTCCATGGGTTTTGTGTCCACGGCTGCAGTCATCAACAGTGCTTGCCGCGAAGACCTGTTGATGGAACTGCAACTCAAATGAGGGGCGCCCTTGGGTCCGGATCTATTGGTGAGTTTGATCCTATTGATGTTGCCAGAAATTCCTCAACACCATTTCCAGGAAAACCATTGTCAACAGGACAATCTCACCTTTCAATTGTCAAATTCGGACATGGCCCGTGATCCATCTGTTCTGACATGGGCGGCGCACCTGCTAGCGTTTGAGACCTTCAGCCTCTCACCATGGCGGAAACCACCCCCTACAGCCAGTATTCCCCCGCCCAGAAGGTGAGAGCCCTGGTGAAAGGCATCCAGGGCCATAGGCGCTGGAATGAAGCCCTCGCCAAGGCGCCGGACCAGGAGACCATGCTTGATTTGCTCCAACAGGCATCGGACAAAATCGGCCTGGGCCTGAGCCGGCAGGAGTTGGCTGAGACGCCGCCGTTGCGCGATTGGCTCTGGTTCAAGAAAAACAGCCCCCTCTTCACCATTGGCAATCAGGAGTTTGGCCCCTACTGAATAACCTGGTGAATCAATACTTGTGGACAATGTTTGCTCCTGGATGAAAAGCCTGTGATCTTGAAATCCGGCCGTGAAGATATTTTTAAGGATCAGGTAACCCAGCTTAACATTGGTATTTCCAGCGGGATCCATGGTGCATGCCACTGCTGTGGTCGGGTTGGGACGCTCCGGCGCCAGCGCTGCCCGCCTCCTTTCCGCCCAGGGGCACACAGTGTGGCTCCTGGAACGGCGTCGGACCCCTCAACTGCACAGCACAGCCATGGCATTGCGTCAGGAGGGCTTGCACGTGCAACTCGATTGCGCTTTGACGTTCCTGGAGCAACTGAACCCCCGGGCTGTGGTGCTCAGCCCCGGTGTGGGGTGGGCGGAGCCCGTCCTGGTTCAATTGCGCCGCCGGGGTGTTCCGGTCCATGGGGAAACGGAACTGGCCTGGCAAACCATGACCAGCGCCCCCTGGATTGGCGTTACCGGCACCAACGGCAAGACCACCATCACCGCCATGGTGAGCCATCTGCTGCAGCAGGCCGGCCGGGACGCCCCCATTTGCGGCAACAGTGGCGCAACCGCCACCGAACTGGCCCTGGAGCGCCATAGGGGGCGCCGTCCTGACTGGGTGGTGGCGGAGTTGAGCAGCTTCCAGATTGAGGCCTCCCCCACCATTGCCCCCCACATCGGCATCTGGAGCACCCTGACCCCCGACCACCTGGACCGCCACGGTAGTTTTGCCGCCTATGGCGCCATCAAGGCGGGCCTGGCGACCCGCAGCGCCATCCCCGTGCTCAACGGCGACGATCCGGAAATCTGGCGCCGCCGCAACCGCTGGCCCGCGGCCCGCTGGATCACCTGTCGCAGTGGGGCGGCATTGCAGCCCCACCGGCAGGCTGCCCTGTCCATCGAGGAGGGCGTGGTCACCGGCCCCACCGGCCCCCTCTTCAGCGCCAACGTCCTGTCCCTGCCTGGTCAACACAACCGCGTCAACATGCTGTTGGCCACGGCGGCCGCCCTGGAAACCGGCCTGGAGCCCGGTCGGATCGCTGCCGGACTGCGCTCGTTTCCCGGGGTGCCCCACCGACTGGAAACCATCGCCCGCCGCCAGGGGGTCACCTACATCAACGACAGTAAGGCCACCAACTACGACGCGGCCCGCACGGCCCTGGCGGCCCTGGATGGTCCCCTGGTGCTCCTGGCGGGGGGACGGGCCAAGCAGGGGGACGCCCATGGCTGGCTGCAGGCCATTGCCGCCAAGGCCGCTGCCGTGATTTGCTACGGGGAAGCGGGAGACGGCTTTGCCGCCCAGGTGCAACAGACGTGTCCCCAGGTTGTGTGCCAACGGCTGCCGGACCTGGGGGAGGCGGTTCCCCGCAGCCATGCCCTGGCCCTGGAGCAGGGGGTCCCAACGGTGCTCCTCTCTCCAGCCTGCGCCAGCTTTGACCAATACCCCGACTTTGAGGCTCGGGGAGAGCATTTTCGCGCGCTGGTGCAGGCATTGGGTGAGGCAACGCCCCGGGCGAATCCCGAACCCCCCGGGGAGATCCTTGAAGAACTGCAAAAGCCTTGCCCCTGAACGGGGGATTTGCGCCTTCCATCTGTCAGGCTGCTGGGGGCCTTTAAGAGGGCCACTCCCCGATGATCCGTGGCACGATTCCGATGAAGCGTCTTGGTACTTGGCTGTTGGCGGCAGTGATGACCATTGGGCTGCTGGGCGCCATGGCGCCGAAGACCGCCGTGGCTATTGAGTTGCGCAATGCCGCTGATGCCAAATTGGCGGAGCAGAAAAAGGGCTTGGTGGATTTGAACAACGCTTCTGTGCGGCGCTTCCAGCAGTTCCCCGGCATGTATCCCACCCTGGCGGGCAAAATCGTTGTTGGCGGCCCCTATGAGAACGTTGACGACGTGCTCAACCTGGACCTGACCCAGCGGCAGCAGGAGTTGTTCGAGAAGTACAAGGGCAATTTCACTGTGACGGACCCTGAACTGGCGCTGAACGTGGGCTTTGACCGCATCAACGATGGTCAATACCGCTAGGGGCGGCAACAGGCCTTGGCGGTAGGGGCCCGGATCCTGCGGGCCGATGAAGTCTGATTGCCCCATCTTTGACCGGGTGTGGGACGTGACGGTGGTGGGCAGCGGCGCTGCCGGCCTCATGGCCTGCCTGGAATTGCCGGCCGATCTCAACATCCTGCTGCTCACAAAGGATTCCCGCGCCCGCTCCGCCAGCCGCTGGGCCCAGGGGGGCATTGCCGCGGCGCTGGGTCCGGATGATTCCACGGAGGCCCACTTCCACGACACCCTGGCGGCGGGCGCCGGTCTTTGCGAACCCCCTGCCGTGCGACTGCTGGTGGAACAGGCGCCCCGCTGTGTGGAGCGGCTCCTGTCTTTGGGGGTGCGGTTTGACCGTCAGGGGGGGCAGTTGAGCCGCACCATCGAAGCGGCCCACAGCCAGCGGCGGGTGCTCCACGCGGCGGATCAAACCGGTCGGGCCATTGTGGAGGTGCTCCAGGCCAGGGTGCGGGAGCGTCCCCGGCTGCACCAGCACAACGACGCCGTGGTATTGCAACTCTGGCGGGAAGGCCGGCGCTGTTGTGGCTTGCAGCTCATGGCGGCCGGGATGATCGGCTGGCTGCGGGCCGGGGCCGTGGTGCTGGCCAGTGGCGGCGGCTGCCGCCTGTTTGCCCAGACCACCAACCCCCCTCTCGCCAGCGGGGACGGGGTGGTGATGGCCTACCGGGCCGGCGCCGTGGTGCGGGATCTGGAGTTTGTGCAGTTTCACCCCACGGCCCTGATGATTCCGGGAGCGCCCCACTTCCTCATCAGTGAGGCGGCCCGGGGGGAAGGGGCTGTCCTCAACAGCTTGGACGGCAGTGATCCGGTGGCTGCCGTGGGGGGCGGCAACCTGGCCAGCCGCGACGAGGTGAGCCGGGCCGTTGCCCGCCACATGGTGCGCCGCGGCGACACCCATGTGTGGCTTGACCTGCGCCCCATTGGCCGGGAGCGCCTGCTGCGGCAATTCCCCTCCATCCTGAAACGCTGCCGCGCCTGGGGCATTGACCCCCTCACCATGCCTGTCCCCGTGGCCCCCGCTGCCCACTACTGGATGGGCGGAGTGGAGACCGATCTCCGGACCCGCACCACGGTGCCGGGGCTCTACGCCCTGGGGGAAGTGGCCAGCAGCGGAGTACACGGCGCCAATCGCCTGGCCAGCAATTCCCTGATGGAATGCCTGGTCTGCGCCCACCAGTTGGGTCAGGGGGCTTTGGATCTGGACCCGGGATCCCAAGCTGTTCCTGCCCGCCGTCCAGGGGCGCCGATTGCGGTGACCAGCCGGTCCATGGTGACGGCACAGGAGATGGGCCGCCGGATTCGGCATCTCTGCTGGACCGTGGCCGGGGTCAATCGCCAGGAGGGGGCCATGGCCATGGCCCAACAGCAACTCCAGGTACTGGCCCATGGGTTGGACCACAGGCCGGAACTGGCCTGGCTCAAGACCAGCGCCCCCGGTGATCGTCATCCCGTCCTGCCCCAGGCCATGGGACTTCTGCGCCGTTGGGTGGAGGTGGAACACCTGTGCGCCATGGGGCTGTTGTTGTTGGAGGCGGCCCGCTTCCGCCGGGAAAGCCGGGGTGGTCATCACCGCCTGGATCACCCGGCTCAACAGCCCTTCTGGCGCCGCCACAGCCGCCAGCAACAGGGCCGGGCCATCAGCAGCGCTCCTGTGGACTGTGGGCCTTGAAGACCGACCGTTGGGAGCGCTTGTTGGTTAGAGCGCCTTGGCGAACCCCCTGCTCACCGGGCCGCCAGCAGGTTTTCCAAC
>NZ_JENA01000017.1 GCF_000586015.1 Candidatus Synechococcus spongiarum SH4
CCTGCCTCCAGCGCAACAGAATGAGTGTTCCGCCCTCTGCCTGTTGGCCCTGCTGAGTCTCACGCCGGGTAAACCATGGGCTGATGCGGAAAATCCGTTGATGGGCATTACCCCAATGATGAAGTGGGTCGGGAGACACTATGGCAAAATATACGCTCCCAATACCCGCGAGACAGTCCGCCGCCAGTCCATGCACCAGTTTTGTAATGCCGGCCTGGCCCTCTATAATCCAGATCAGCCTGATCGCCCGGTGAATAGTCCGAAGGCGGCCTATCAGGTCGCACCTACAACTCTGGACCTACTACGAACTTTCGGCACTCCATCATGGCATGACAATCTAGCCACCTATCTGGCTCAACACAAAACACTGGTTGCCCGCTACGCCAAAGAACGGAAGCAGAACTGCATCCCCGTTAAAATTGCACCGGATACAGACATCACCCTCAGCCCCGGTGAGCATAGCGAATTGATCCGGGCCATGATTGAAGATTTTGCTCCACGCTTCTCGCCGGGTAGCAAGCTGATTTATGTTGGCGACACAGGTCACAAGTGGAGTCATTTTGATGAAGCCCTTCTGGCCAGGCTGGGGGGCGCTGTGAATTCACACGGTAAAATGCCCGACGTGGTTCTGCATTACGTGAAGAGAAACTGGCTCTTGTTGGCGGAAGCTGTCACCAGCCACGGGCCGGTGGACGGGAAGCGACACGCCGAATTGGCTGAACTGTTTGCCGGTTCAACGGCTGGGCTGGTTTATGTAACCGCCTTCCCAAACCGGGCCATCATGGGACGCTACCTTCCTGAAATTGCCTGGGAAACCGAGGTGTGGGTAGCTGATGCGCCTTCTCACCTGATTCACTTTAACGGAGCACGCTTCCTTGGCCCCTACCCGAATCCATGAATTGCGGAGGTCAGGTTTGATCATTGTTTTCATCACTGCCTGGAGGGTTGAGGGACTGATGCGTCTCCAGACTGAGTTGCCAGGGGACCATGCTCTGATTGAGGACGTCTGATGCGCTTGTCCTGGAACGAAGTGGGCGCCCGCACCGCCGCGGCTGGACTGCAAGAACAAGACCTGACCCCAGGGCAAAGGTCAGTGTGGAGACGCGGGCAACGGCTCCAGTTCAGCCGCCGCCAGCAGGGCGGCCGCCATGCTCCCCTCCCGGGCCAATCCTTGACCCGCCAGGGAAAACGCCGTGCCGTGGTCCGGTGAGGTGCGGATAAAGGGGAGTCCCAGGGTGGTGTTGACCGCCTCGTCAAAGGCAATCAGCTTGGTGGGGATCAATCCCTGGTCGTGGTAGAGGGCCAGGTAGCCGTCAGCAGCCTGGCCATGGCCCCGCCAGGCCAGGCCCGCATCCAGCCAGCAGGCATCCGGGGGCTCGGGGCCGAGAACCGTACAGTGGGGGTTCAGCGCCCGCCACTCCTCCAAGCAGGGCTCCAGCCAGTCCCGCTCTTCGCTGCCCAGATGGCCCCCTTCCCCCGCATGGGGATTGAGACCCGCAACCTTGAGAACCGGCTGGCCACCGTATTGGCGACAAAAACGATCCAGCACGGTGAGTTGACGCTGCACCAGGGTGGGGGACAGGGTCTGCGCCACTTTCTGGAGGGGAAGATGGGTGGTGGCCAGCAGGGTGTTGAGCCGCCAGTTGTTGTGGGGTGAGCGGGCGGTGAACAGCATGGATGCCTTGACGCCCCCTGCAAGCTGCGCCAAGCGCTCGGTCTGTCCCGGGTAAGCATGACCGGCGGCCCGCCAGCCGTGCTTGGCAATGGGTGCGGTGACGAGGGCCTGACAGCGCCCCGCCAGCACCGCACCGCAGGCGGCGGTCAACCAGGCAAAACTGGCGGCTCCGCCCGCGGCCGTGGCCTGGCCACAGGAAACCGGCTCCGCCAACGGCATATCCACCAGGTGCAGATCCCGGGGATTCGCCGCCTGTTGCCCCCGCTGTCCCAGGGTGTGGTATTGCTTCAGAAGCCAGCGGCGGCAACCAAACAGCACCGGATCCACCGCCTGCTGAACCCGCCGGTTGGCCAGGGCCTTCAGCACCACCTCCGCCCCGATCCCGGCGGGATCCCCCAAGGCAACGGCAATCCGGCGCGGCTGATCCATGGTCAGGATCCACGATCAAGGATCTTAGCTTGGAGCGCCCGGCCCGGCTTTGGCGATGATGCCCGGAAAATGGTCCACGGCATTCACGCAACAGCAGAAAGCCTGGCTGCGTCGTGTTGCCCCCCATCTGGTCTCCAGCCTGCTGAATTGGTGGCAGCGCCACGGACGCCGTGATTTGCCGTGGCGGTTGTTGCCGGACGGCCGCCAGCCCGGACCCGATGACCTGCTCCCCGTCTATCCCGTCTGGGTGGCGGAGGTGATGCTGCAGCAGACCCGGTTGACGGTGGCGCTCCCCTTCTGGCGTCGCTGGCGGTCACGGTTTCCGGATCTGGAGTCGTTGGCGGCCGCATCCCGTCAGGAGGTGCTCCACTGCTGGCAAGGGCTGGGGTACTATGTCCGGGCGCGGCGGCTTCACGAGGCGGCCATCCGGTTGGCGGCAGCCGGGCGTTCACTCCCCACGGATCGCGCCGGCCTTGAACAGCTTCCGGGCCTCGGTCGCACCACGGCGGCCGCCATTGCCGCCACTGTCGGCAACAGCCCCGACCCCATTCTGGACGGCAACGTGCAACGGGTGTTGGCGCGCCTTCTGGCCTTTCCAGCCCCACCCCGGCAGGCCGGCCCCCTGTTCTGGACCATGGTGGAGCTGCTGCTGGACCACAGAGGGGCGCGAGATTTCAACCAGGCCCTGATGGACCTGGGGGCCCTGGTGTGTCGCCCCCGCGCCCCCCTGTGCCAGGGCTGCCCCTGGCAGTCCCATTGCCATGCCTACGGTAAGGGGATCCAGCGCCAACTGCCCGTGCGTCAGGCTCCCGCGCCCATTCCCCGTGTCATGGTTGGCGTGGGCATTGTGCTGGATCACCGGGGGAAGGTGCTCATCGGCCAGCGGCAACCCGATGGGCTGCTGGGTGGTCTTTGGGAGTTTCCCGGCGGCAAACAGGAGCCCGGCGAGACCATGGCCGAGACCGTGGCGCGGGAACTGCAAGAGGAGGTGGGCCTGACCGTGGCTGCAGGTCCGGAACTGCTGCGCTTTGATCATGCCTATACCCACCGGCGGCTCACCTTCGCGGCGTATCTCTGCCGTGTGCTGGCTGGCGAGGCTCGGCCCGTAGCCAGCCAGCAGGTGGCCTGGGTGTGGCCCCGTGATCTGCGCCACTACCCTTTCCCCGCCGCCCATGCCCGCATGGTTCAGGCCCTGGGGGAGCACCTAGGCGGGGCTTGACTTGATGTAGCGGATCCCGCTGAGCCAGGCCATAGCGAGGGCCACCCAGAACAGGCCGCCCCCCACGGCGGCCGTCAGCCCCTGGGCCGGACCCGGCCAGAGGAGAAACCCGAAGCAAAGAAACTGACTGGCGGTTTTCAGTTTGCCGCTCCAATGGGCTGGCGCTCCATGGGGCTGACGACTTCGCCACTCGGTCACCAGGAATTCCCGGGCCAACAGGAGCCAGACGGCCCAGGCGGGAGTGGGGACGGGGGAGATGCCGGGATCGAACAGGCCACCGCCCTGACCGGCCAGCCACAACAGCGGCGCCAGCAACAGCAATTTATCGCAGAGGGGATCCAGACGGGCCCCCCACACCGACCCACCACCGCCACAGCGGGCCAACCACCCGTCCACCGCATCGGTGAAGGCGCCCACCACCAGCAGCCACCAGGCCCACCAGCCCCATCCCCCCTGCAACGCCAGCAGGAGCGGCAGGGCAACCAGACCCCTGAGCACCGTGAGGCCGTCGGCCAGGGTGCGCAGATGTGACAGAGCAGCGGAGGGTGGCGTCCAACCTGGGCTCTGCGCCTTCACAATCACCACATTCCAGAGAAGCCATCATGGTGCAACGCCAACCCGTCCAGGCGTTCATGACCACACCGGTGAAGTTTGTGCATCCGGACACGCCGCTGACAGAGGTGGTCCGGATGCTCGATACCGCCCATATCAGTGGCTTGGCGGTGTGCGACCACCAGGGCAGGCTGGTGGGGGAGATCAGCGCCAAGGATTTGATGGTGCGGGAAAGCGGCCTGGAGCCGGGGCCTTACGTGGTCTTTCTGGACAGTGTGATCTACTTGCGCAATCCCCTGCGCTGGGAGCGGGAAGTGCATCAGGCGCTGGGGGAAACCGCTGAAGCCGTCATGAACCGCTCCCCCCACACCTGTGATCCCGCCATGAGCCTGCAGGGGGCGGCGGCGCGACTCCACGATGCCGGCACGGAGAGGCTGTTTGTGGTGGAGAGGGGAGAACTGATCGGGGTGTTCAGCCGGGCGGATCTGATTCGGGCCATGGCCGCCAAGGACGGCGCCCCATGAGACAGTCCCCAATGGGACGGCCCAGTCCTGGCGCCGCAGCCAACACAGGTTATGGCGTCTCCGGGGTGCGGGGCGCCAGCCCCAGGGCCGTGCGCACCCGCTCCAGCGAGGCCTGAGCCACCGTTTCCGCCCGCTGCCGCCCCTGGCTCAACACACGATCCAGGGCGGTGGGGTCAGCCATGAGTTCCCCATGGCGCTGCTGAATGGGGGCCAGGGCCTCAACCACCACATCGCTGAGCACGGCCTTGAACCGGCCCCAGCCCATCCGGCCACACTCTTGGGCAGCCGCTGCGGGACTCCGACCACCGAGGAGGGCATAGAGGGCCAGGAGATTGGCGGCTTCCGGTCGCTCCGGGTCGTCAAAGGTCAAGCCCGTCACCGCATCGGTCCTGGCCCGCCTGATCTTCTTGCGCACCAGGTCAGGGGTATCCAGCAGGTTGATGCGGCTGTTGTCGTTGGGATCACTCTTGCTCATCTTGTTCCGGCCGTCGGTCAAACTCATGACCCGCGCCCCCTCCGGAAGGATCAACGGCTCGGGCACGTTGAGAACGGTCTCTCCATCGGAGGCAAACCGGCCGTTCAGGCGCTGCTGGGCAATGTTGCGGGCCAGTTCCAGGTGCTGTTTCTGGTCCTCCCCAACGGGAACCAGGTGGGCATTGTACAGGAGAATGTCCGCAGCCATGAGCACCGGATAGTCCAGGAGGCCCACGGAGGTTTGATTTCCTTGTTTGCCGGCCTTCTCCTTGAACTGGATCATGCGCTCCAGCCAGTTGAGGGGGGTGATGCAGTTGAGCAGCCAGCAGAGTTCACTGTGGGCCGGCACATGACTCTGGACAAAGACCGTGGCCAGTTGGGGATCAATGCCACAGGCCAGGTAGAGTGCCGCGGTTTGCCGGGTCTGCTGCGCCAGCAGGGCCGGATCATGGGGAACGGTGATGGCGTGCAGATCCACCACGCAGAAGAACGTGTCGTGCTGATGTTGCAACGTCACCCAATTGCGAATGGCCCCCAGCCAGTTGCCCAGGTGGAGCGCACCCGTGGGCTGCACTCCCGAGAGAACCCGCTTGCGCTCCATCACGCCTCTTCCGATTGAGAGGAGTCCGTGGCGCAGTCATCCGCCGTAGAAGCAGCCAACGGTGCAGCGGAGTTGGGCGGCTGATCTTCGCTCACAGGTTGGGGCTGCTGTTTAACGGGTCGGGCAAAGGGATCAGGGCGCGCCGCTGGCGCCTGGTTTTTCGGCTGTTGTCCCCCCCTGCGGCGACCCGGCCCGGTGTGTTGTGGTAATTGGGCCGCCGTGGTTTCTTCACCCACCTGACCTTGTTCCACCATTTGGGCCATGGTCCGGAGGCAGAATCCCAACGCAGCAACCGTGGAGCGCAGTTGGAAACGCTCCTGGATCAACTGGGCCGCCCGCAACTCGTTGTCGCTTAAGCGGATACGCAAGGCTCCCTGTTCACGCCCCGATGCACGGCCTTGCGGCTCTCCGGACGACCGGCGACCAGCACGTCGCTCAATGCCGGGGGGAAGGTGCTGAGGCTGCTCTTCCAGTCCCAGGTCGAGGTCTTCATTGATCGCCATGTCCGGCTCTCGCTCCATTGCTTCCAGTGATGTCAGGACGGATGTGGCTCGAAACACCATCCTTGGCGTCCAGGCATTCTTCCTGGCGCCAGCGATGGGATCTCGCCTGAGGCTCCACGTGCATGGGAGGTCTATGCCGAAACTGGGCAGCTAAAATCCTAATGGAACCTACGATGCACTTCACCACGCCACCCCGATGATCGGCTCTCCCGTTCGTGTTCCCCATGGTGGGGCCGGCGCTACCGGACGCCTCGGAAGCCAATCTCTCTCATGGTGACCGTCACCTTCATGGCGCTGATGGGCTGCACAGGCGCCGGGCGGTTCAGCGAACAGGACACGGCCGCCCGCCCGAAGGTGCTGGCCAGCTTCACCATCCTGGCGGATCTGGCCCAGGCTGTGGCCGGTGACCACCTGGAGGTGGTATCCCTCATCAAGCCGGGCGCCGAGGTTCATGGCTATGAACCCACCCCCAGCGACCTGCGTCAGGCGTCGGATGCTGTGCTGATCGTGGATAACGGTTTCAACATGGAGAGTTGGCGGGAGCGTTTCTATACCGATTTGCCCGACCGTATCCCCCGGGTGACCCTGACCGAAGGCATCGAACCCCTGTCCATCAGCGACGCGGCAGTGGCGGGGCGACCCAATCCCCATGCCTGGATGTCTCCCCGTCTGGCCATGGCGTATGTGGAGAATCTGCGCCAGGCCTTCACGAAGGCGGCGCCGGAGCACGGGGAGGCCTTCGCCGCCAATGCGGCGGCCTACAACCGGCAACTACTGCAACTGGATGAAGAGTTGCGGCAGGCCGTTGCCCGCCTGCCGGAGGAGCGGCGCCTCCTGGTGACCTGTGAGGGGGCCTTCAGTTACCTGGCCCGGGACTATGGCCTGGAGGAGGCCTATCTCTGGCCGGTGAACGGGGATTCCCAGGTAACAGCGAAGCGGCTGGCGGGGGTCATTCGCCTCGTGGAGGAGCGGCAACTGCCGGCCGTGTTTTGTGAAAGCACGGTGAATAGCGCCCCCCAGGAGGAGGTGGCGGCCGCCACCGGCGCACGGCTGGCCGGGGTGTTTTATGTGGATTCCCTCTCGGGCCCCCAGGGGCCTGCCCCTACGCTGCTGGAGTTGCAACGTCACAACATCCGCACCCTGACGGCCGGCCTCTTGCAAGAGGACCGCCAAGCGGCTTTCTGAAGGGCGTAGCATCCAATACGCCATGGACCCACCCCATGAACCACATGACCGCCACCCTCGGAGCCATGGAGCCGCCGCACATTGCGGTGGAGAACCTGAGCGTGAGCTACGCCGGGGTGGTGGCCCTCTCCAATGCCAGCCTGCGGCTCAGCCAGGGGGTCATTTGCGGCCTTGTGGGCATGAACGGCGCCGGCAAGTCCACCCTGTTCAAGGCCTTGATGGGGTTTGTGCGCCCTGCAACGGGGACCATTCGCATCAACGGCCAGTCCGTGGTCCAGGCCCAGCGCCGTCAGTCCGTCGCCTATGTTCCCCAGTCGGAAAGCGTGGACTGGGACTTCCCCCTCAACGTCGCCGACCTGGTGATGATGGGCCGCTACGGCTCCATGGGCCCCCTGCGGAATCCACGGCGGCGGGACCACGAGGCCGTGCGCCACAGCCTGGAACTGGTGGAGCTATGGGACCTGAGGCGGCGGCAGATCGGCCAGTTGTCCGGCGGGCAGCGCAAGCGGGCCTTTCTGGCCAGAGCCCTGGCTCAGGGGGCTTCCGTCCTGCTGCTGGACGAGCCCTTCAACGGCGTGGACGCACGCACGGAAAAGTTGATGGCCCAGTTGTTCATGGCCTTCCGGCGCGAACGGCGCACCCTGCTGATTTCCACCCACGACATGGACCATGTCACCGGGTTTTGCGATCAGGTGGTGTTGATCAACAAAACCATCCTGGCCTATGGGCAGACCAGCGAGGTCTTTACCCAGGAAAATCTGGCGCGCGCCTTCGGGTGCCTTGTGCTGGATCAGCCCAAAGAAATCCCAGGACCCCAGCGGGGCCCCATGGCGACAGACCCCAGGGAGGGATGGCGTTGATGGACCCCGTCACCTGGATCGTGGAGCCGCTCCAGCACGTGTTCATGGTCAAGGCGCTGCTCATCAGCTCCGTGGTGGGGGGAGTATGTGCTCTGCTCTCCTGCTTCATGACCCTCAAGGGCTGGGCGTTGATGGGGGATGCCGTCTCCCATGCCGTGCTGCCCGGCGTGGTCATCGCCTATGCCCTGGGGTTGCCCCTGGCGGTGGGGGCGTTTGTCTTCGGGGTGGGCTCGGTGACGGTCATCGGCCTCATCAAACAGAGCACCCGGGTGAAGGAGGACACGGTGATCGGCCTGGTGTTCACGGGCTTCTTTGCCCTGGGGCTGATCCTGGTGTCCAAGGTGCGCAGCAGTCTGGACCTGATGCACATCCTCTTTGGCAACGTGCTGGCCATTCGTCCCCAGGACTTCCAGCAAACCCTCGTGATTGCCGCATTGGTGCTGGTGGCGCTGGTGGTCTTCCGTCGTGATCTGGTGCTGTTCTGCTTTGATCCCACCCATGCCCGGTCCATCGGTATTTCCACGGGATTTCTGTACTACCTGCTGTTGTCCAGCCTGTCCCTGGCGGCAGTGGCGGGCCTGCAAACCGTCGGCATCATCCTTGTGGTGGCCATGCTGGTGACCCCCGGGGCCACGGCCTACCTGCTGACGGACTCCTTCGGCGTCATGGCGCTGCTGGCGGTGGCGTCCGGTATCCTCTCCAGCCTGCTGGGGGCCTATATCAGCTACTGGTCCGATGCGTCGCCAGCAGGCTGCATCGTGGTGGCGCAAACCCTGTTGTTTGTTATGGCCATGGTCTTTGCGCCCAAATACGGACTCCTGCGACGAGCGTTCAATAACCAAACGGCTCAATGACCGGACCCGTGGGTCTTCTCAATGCTTAAGAAGCATTAACTATTGTGCCCTGGAGAGCCGGACTTCTTAGCCTTGATGCGCCGCCCTTGTGGCGGTTTTTCCTACCTCTGACCGCACTCATGACAACCGTCATTCGCAGCAGTGGTTCAGTTGGCGCCTGGCAACGCTTTTGCCAATGGGTGACCAGCACCGACAACCGTATCTACGTGGGTTGGTTCGGCGTGCTGATGATCCCCACCCTGCTGACTGCCACCACCTGCTACATCATCGCCTTCATTGCCGCCCCGCCGGTGGACATTGACGGCATCCGCGAGCCCGTGGCCGGCTCCCTGATGTACGGCAACAACATCATCTCCGGTGCTGTTGTGCCCTCCTCCAACGCCATTGGCCTGCACTTCTATCCCATCTGGGAAGCAGCCTCCCTGGACGAGTGGCTCTACAACGGCGGCCCCTACCAACTGGTGGTGTTCCACTTCCTCATTGGCATTTCCGCCTATATGGGCCGCCAGTGGGAGCTGTCCTACCGGCTGGGGATGCGTCCCTGGATCTGCGTGGCCTACAGCGCCCCGCTGTCCGCGGCCTTCGCCGTGTTTCTGATCTACCCGTTCGGGCAAGGTTCCTTCTCCGATGGCATGCCCCTGGGCATCTCCGGCACCTTCAACTTCATGCTGGTGTTCCAGGCGGAGCACAACATCCTCATGCACCCCTTCCACATGCTGGGGGTGGCGGGTGTGTTCGGCGGCTCCCTCTTCTCCGCCATGCACGGCTCCCTGGTCACCTCCTCCCTGGTGCGGGAAACCACCGAGAGCGAGTCCCAGAACTACGGCTACAAGTTCGGCCAGGAGGAAGAGACCTACAACATCGTGGCCGCCCACGGCTACTTCGGTCGTCTCATCTTCCAGTACGCCTCCTTCAACAACAGCCGCAGCCTCCACTTCTTCCTGGCGGCCTGGCCGGTGATCGGCATCTGGTTCACCTCCATGGGCGTATCCACCATGGCGTTCAACCTCAACGGCTTCAACTTCAACCAGTCCATCCTGGATAGCCAGGGTCGGGTGGTGGGCACCTGGGCGGACGTGGTGAACCGCGCCAACCTGGGCATGGAAGTGATGCACGAGCGCAATGCCCACAACTTCCCCCTGGACCTGGCGTCCGCCGAGTCCACCACGGTGGCCTTGACCGCTCCCGCCATCGGCTGAGGGATTCCCTCACAAAGAGGACCCTGTGGTCCAATCCAGTCGCCCCTGCTCCACCAGTCCGGTGGGGCGGGGGCGTTTCTCTGTGCTCATCTCTGTGCTCAATCCACCAGCAGTGGGGCAATGGTGTCCTGGTAGCGCCGCTGGCAGGCCTTGATCACCTTCAGGGCCTCTTCCGTGTCAAAGAACCCGTTCACCGAGCAGGCGCCGGGTTTTTTCAGATCCTTGTAATGCTCCCAGTAGTAGGTGGTTTCCTTCCGCCAGTGGTCCCCCAACTGTTGGTGGCTATGGATGTGGTCCATGCGCTTGTCGTCAGCCAGCACGGCAATCACCTTGTCGTCCACCTCGCCCCCGTCGTCAAACTTCATGACGCCGATGATGCGGGCCTCGCAGAGGGATCCCGGAATCAGAGGCTCGGTTACACCCACGATCTCCACGTCCAGCGGATCCCCGTCCTCGTCCCACGTGGCAGGGATGCAGCCGTAGGCAAACGGGTAGGCCAGTGATGAAAAGCCAACCCGATCCAGCTTCAAGTGCCCCGTTTCCGTGATGAGTTCATACTTGTTGATGGTGGCGGCGTTAAGCTCCACGATCACGTTGAGGCGCAACTCCCCCTCGTCAGCAAAGGCCGGCAGCACATGCAGCAGGTTGGGCATGGCGCGGCTCGGCGCCCGGTCAAGGTTGGCCATGGGGTTGCTTGTGTCAAAGGCGGACAGGGGACATGGTAGGCCGCCGCCCCCTCAAGGTTTGCCCGGTGGTTGCCTCAGGGCAGCGGGTTGTCGTCTTCCGGCAGTCCCATGAACATGGTCTTGTCCAGTTCCATGCGCTGTTCCATCTGGCGCAGGAAGTAGCCGGTCATCATGGCGGAGGCCAGCAGGCCTGCCAGGTTGTCCCGACTGGTGCTGATCTTCACGTCAAACTGCTCACCGGGGATCATGCCCAGCAAACCCTGTACATTGTGACGAATAATGTCCTGAATATCCCCACTGGCGGAGTGGGCAACCCGCTGCAACACTTCCGGGTTTTGCTGCTGCAGGTACTGAACCAGGGGATTGCCGTGGATGGCCTCGGTGTCACTGGTCAAAAACTCCACGTTGAACATCCGGACAAGGCCACATCACTTTTTCCACTCTAACCCACTCTGTCCGGGGTTTCCTCGGCCAAGGGGGAGGGGTGAGGGTGATGATCACCACACCCGATCCCGGGAGTCCCTGAAATTCCACCCCAGCGGCGCGGCGGCCAATAGCGGATGATGGCCCGTCCCACCACACGGCTCCGGGGCAGAGGCCCCCAGACATGGGAGTCCAGGCTGTTGTTGCGGTTGTCCCCCAACACCCAGAGATGGTGGGGTGGAACCGCCACCTCCAATTGCCCGTAGGCCATGGGGCCGGCTGTCCAGGGCTCCCGCAGGGCTTGGCCGTTGCGCTCCAGGTGGCCGTCGTGGACAGCGATCCGGTCACCGGAGCGGCCCACAACCCGCTTGATCAACGCCTGGGATCGGTCGTAGCCCATGGCCAGCAAGCCATCCGGCGGCCGGAACACCACCACGTCACCCAATCGGGGATCACAACCAAGGCGAGGACTCAATTTATCCACCAGCAGCAGGTCCCGCACCTGTAGAGTGGGCGCCATGGAGCCGGAGGGAATCCAGCGGGGTTCCACCACCCACTGGCGCACAGCCATGGTGAGCGCCGCCGCCAGGGCCAGGCTCAACAAAGCGCGCCGCCACCCGTGACGCCATCCATGACGCCCTGATTCTCCCGTGGAGACGTGGTGCGGGTCCGATTGAGAAGCAGGCAAGACAACCAACAGAATGACGGTATGGATCAGGCTGCCATCAACCTCCTCTGGTCCTTGCAGCTTTGGCAGGCGTTGCGGGGGGCTGGCGTGGCCCATGGGGTGATTTGTCCGGGGAGCCGCTCGGGCCCCTTGGCGGTGGCGGCAACCCTCACCCCCGGCCTCACCCGCCATACCGCCATTGACGAGCGCTCCGCCGCCTTCCTGGCCCTGGGTCTGGTTCGGGGAACCGGAGCCCCTGTGGCCGTGCTCACCACCTCCGGCTCGGCTGTGGCCCATTTGCTGCCCGCATGCAGTGAAGCCGACCTGGGTGGCCTGCCCCTGGTTCTGCTCACCGCCGACCGCCCCCTCCACCTCAAACACTGCGGGGCCAACCAGACCGCCCCCCAGGAGGACTTTCTCCTGGCCTGTGTTCGTCGCATGGCGCAACTGCCCCTGCCGGGAACCACCGCCTTCCCCGGGGAGTTGGTGCAGGAGGCCCTCGCCGCCGCCCACGGCCCCCATCGCCACGGTGGCGTGCAGGCCCCCGGCCCCATCCACCTGAACCAGGCCTTTGCGGAGCCTCTGCACACCAGCAAGGCCCAGTTGCAGGCTGTTCAACGCCAGTGGCTTGCCCAACAGGCTGACGGGATCCCATGCCCCGTCCCGGTCATCGCCCAGCCATTGGTCGCCTGTTCCCCCCCACCCCTGGCATGGGACCAGTCCGGGATCATTGTTGCCGGCCCCTATCGGGGCCATGACCTGACGGCCTACCGGCAGCAGGTGCGACAACTGGTGGGGCGCACAGGCTGGCCCGTGCTGGCTGATCCCTGCAGTGGCTTGCGGGGCCTGGGTGATCTGCCGGTGGTGAGCGGTTACGACCTGCTGCTGACGGCCCCCCGGAGACTGCCGACCCCCAACCAGATCCTGCGGCTGGGTCCCTGTAGCCCCAGCCGCAGGCTATCGGCGTGGCTGGAGAAGGCGCCGGGGCTCCAGGCGCAGGTCTGCGAGCAGGATCAACGGCTTTGGGATCCCCTCCGGCGGATCCACTGGCGATCCGGGCGCGGCCTGGCGGCCCTGGTGGCCCAACTCGGTCCCGGCCAACCTTCAGCGGCGGCCATGGCCCTGCAGCGGGAGTGGCGCGGTCAGCAACAGCGCCTGGGGCAGTGGCTGGACCACCAGTTGCAAGCATCCCCCGTCACGGAACCATGGCTGGCCTGGGCCGTCTCCCGCTGGTTGGATCAACAGCCTCCCACCACCGTGCTTCTGGCCAACAGTTCTCCGGTTCGGGACTGGGAAAGCTTCGCCCACCTCCGCTCCCCCCACCCCGTCACCTGTTTTCGTGGGGTGTCCGGCATTGACGGCACCCTCTCCCTGGCCGCGGGCCTGGCCATGGCCTCTGGCTCAGCCCAACGCACCGTGCTGGTGAGTGGTGATCTGGCCCTGCTCCACGACAGCAACGGCTGGTTGTGGCGCCGCCAGTTGCAGGCCTGTGGCGCCAACCTGCTGGTGATCCTCATCGCCAATGGGGGGGGCGGCATTTTTGAGCAGTTGCCCATTCGCAATGGGGAGTTTTCCATGGAGGAACTCTTCACCATGCCCCAGAGTGTGGATCAAGCGGCTCTGGCTGCCGCCCATGGCGTTCCCGGTCAAACCCTGCATCACCCCCATCAACTGGTGGAGGCGCTGGAGCACGGCAGCCGGCAGGCCCGCCGCCATGGCATGGCCCTGCTCCACTGCCCCACCCATGCCCGGCGGGATCACCAGCAACGGCAACGGCTGCGGGCCGCCTGGCTGGCCCATGATGCAGCGCCGTTGGAAACTGGGGACTACTCCCTTCACCACGGTGATGAATCCGCACCAATCTCCCACCCGTTCCCAAGCTGAGCCCGTTCTACCGGGGAGCAGTGACGCCCTCTGGCAGGTGGGGCATCCCTATGGGGACATCCGCTTTGACCTCTGCAGCGAAGGGTTTGCCCGCATCGCCATCAACCGCCCTGCCAAGCGTAATGCCTTCCGGCCGCGCACGGTGGTGGAGTTGTTTGACGCCTTCTCCCGTGTGCGGGATCATCCCCGGGTGGGGGTTGTGCTGTTCACGGGTGTGGGGCCCGCCGCAGACGGGGGTTTTGCCTTCTGTTCCGGTGGCGATCAGTCCGTTCGCGGGGATGGGGGATATGTGGACGAGACGGGGCTGCCCCGGCTCAACGTGCTGGATCTGCAGCGGTTGATCCGCAGTCTGCCCAAGGTGGTGATTGCCCTGGTGGCGGGCTACGCCATTGGCGGCGGCCAAGTGCTGCATGCCCTCTGTGATCTCAGCCTGGCGGCCGAGAACGCCGTCTTCGGCCAAACGGGTCCCCGGGTGGGCAGCTTTGATGCCGGTCTCGGCGCCGCCCATCTGGCCCG
>NZ_JENA01000018.1 GCF_000586015.1 Candidatus Synechococcus spongiarum SH4
ATGGGCGCCGACGGCAACAACAGCACACTGGCTGGGCCACAGGCAGGGGCAAGCGAGTCATGCCGCCATGGGCTAGCCCGGATCAAACCTCAGCCCAGGCCCAGCCAGTGAATCATCGTGGAGCCGGTGCAGACTTCAATGGCGACAACCACCAGAATGCCCACCATGGCAAACCGCCCATTGATGCGCTCCGCATAGCTGCTCCATCCGAAGGCCGGCGCCTCGTTGGTGGTGGCGCTGGATGGGGGTGGTGAAGCCTTCGCCGGTGCTTGATTGCCGGAATCGGCGGTAGCAGAATCTGACATGGGGGGAAACATTGGATCAATCCAGTTTATGTGCTGGATGTGAAGTTGGCCGCGACCCACAGCACCTTGGGCCAACGTTCCCCGATCAACTGTTTCTTTATCGTTCGCCCGGCCCCATGCCATAGCTGCTGGCGGGCAGCAGACGCCAGGCTCCGGAGCCGTCCAGTTCCAGAACGTTGTCGTGAAAGGCGGTAAGGGTGGGGCGGTGACCCACGCTGATAAAGGCGATGTTGCGCTCCATCAACAGGTTGTAGAGGAGGCGTTCCGTCTTCACGTCCACCGCACTGGTGGCCTCATCCAGCACTACGTAGCGGGGGGAGTTGAGCAGCAGGCGGGCGAACGCCAGCCGTTGCTGTTCCCCCAGGGAGAGCAGCCGCGGCCAGTCCTGCTTCACGTTGAAATCGGTATAGCGTTGCACCAGCGCCCCCAGATTCACCAACTCCAGCACGGATCTCAGATGGTCGTCGGAAAACAGGGCCGGATCCGGTGGCTGGGGATAGCAAAGCTGCTCCCGCAGGGTGCCCAGGGTCATGTAGGGCTTCTGGGGAATGAACAGCAACTCACCCGGCGTGGGAGATTCCACCGTCCCCTCCCTGGGGCTCCACAGGCCGCTGACCATGCGCAGCAGGGAGGTTTTGCCGCAGCCGGACGGCCCCACCACCAGGAGATGTTCGTTGTCCCTCACGCTGAGGTTCAGATTTTCGATCAGGACGCGATTGGTCTGGGGTGTGGCAAGGGTGGCATTGAGCACCACAAGGCCGTCCCCGCTGGGAATCGCTTGCTGGGTAGATTGGGATTGTCGGGCCGCCTCTTCCATGTTGGTTTGGAAGCCGGCAAGACGGCCGATGGAGGCGGAGAAACGAGCCAGAGCATCGATGTTGTAAATAATAAAGAAAAGGGAGCTTTCCACCAAATTGAACGCCACACTTGCCTGGGCAAAACCGCCGTAATCCATCTCCCCGCTCAAAATCGGTCCAATCAAAATCAGATAGGGAATAAAGTTTGATCCATAGTTGCTTGAGCGTTGCATGACGCTGATAATGGTTTCCCAGATGATCAGCAAGTTAAAGTTCTTTACCACGGTCCCGAGGCGGCGTTCTGTTTCCTCTTGCTCCTGCTGTTCCCCTCGGTAGAAAGCAATGGATTCGGCATTGTCTCGCACATGGACCAAGCCGTAACGAAAGTCCGCCTCATAACGCAACTGATTGAAATTAAGCTTGACCAGTTTTCGCCCGGAAATAATCAGAATTGCAGAACAGATAAAGGTATAAGTAAATAAAGCTAACGTTAATTCTGTGCTGATGCTCCATAAAATGAGAATGTTTAATAGAAATGTCAGAATGGAATCAAAAATGCTTAAGGTAAAGCCAAGTGATTGTACTGTGAAATCCCGGGTATCGTCTGAAATTCTCTGATCGGGATTGTCAATATCAGTGGCTTGTTCGTCATTGGGATTAATGCGATAATAGGCCCGATCCCTCATATAGTCTGTGACCAGGCTTTTGGAAAGCCATTCTCGCCAAAGAATGCCCAGTTTCGCGGTGAAAAAGAACTGAGACGAGCGAATGGGCAGCGCCACAATAAAGCAGATGCCATAAATCCATAGATTCCTGTAACTGGCCTCCCCATCTCTAGCAATGAGAGCATTGGTGAGATCCCGGGCAATGAAGGTGATGCCCGCATTGATGCCGTTCACCGCCAGGAGCATGAAGATAATGACCCCCAACAACAACCAGGGCAACCAGCGGCGCCGTCGCAGTTGACGCCTCAGGGCAAAAAAGGACAGGCAGCCAACGGTGAACAGTCCACAGAACAGCACGCCCCACTCGCTTGACCAGATGGTGTTCAACGACCCCTGCACGCCACCCAGATAGGTGTCCGTCAGTTGGGGAAGGAGGCTGTGGACCGTAGCCATGAGGGCTGTCAGCAAAAACAGCACAACACCGCCAACGCAGAAAATCAAGGCCACCAGCAGGCCAAGAAAGTGCCAGCCGTTGGTCTCCTCCAGGGGAAGGAAGTAGGGCTGGGTCAGGCGTTGCAGCTTGAGAAAGCTGCTGGACTGATGACGCAACGATGTGGTGAACGGCATAAACAAGCAGCACACAGGGATGGTGTTTACCCCCACGGAGAGGGTCAATTGAGGAGAGGGTGGGCTAGCGCATCTATCCCGGCGGCCATGCGAGGGGACGCCCCCCGATCACGTGGACGTGCAGATGGAAAACCGTCTGGCCGGCTTCGGCGCCGGTGTTGATGACGGTTCGCCACGATTCCAGCTTTTCCTGACGCGCCACGTGGGCGGCCTTCAGCAACAGATGACCCAACAACCCTGCCGCCTCTGCAGGGGCTGTGGCCAGGCTCTCCATGGGTTCCCTGGGAATCACCAGCACATGGACAGGGGCCTGGGGATTCACGTCCCGAAACGCCAGGCAGCGCTCGTCTTCATAGAGAATGTCTGCGGGGATCTCGCGGCGAATAATTTTGCTGAAGATGGTTTCAGCCACAGGAGCGGGAGGGGAAAGATCAAGAGCAGCTTAGCGGAGGTCTGCGGAGCGGGATTGCCGCACCAGGTCCTGCAAGCGTTCAAGGCTGGCGAACCCCGGCGCCACGGTGTTGCCCACCACAAAGGCGGGTGTGCCGGTGAAGCCGAGGGCGCGGGCCAGTTGATTGGAGCGGGCGAGGTGGGCATCCACCTCCGGCGCGGCCATGTCGCGACGCAGCTTCTCCACGTCCAGGCCCAAGGTTCTGGCGGTGTCCATGACGTTGGCCTCCGTGGCCTGATCGGGAAGATCCATCAAGGCCCAGTGAAAGGCCTGGTACGCACCCTGTTGTTGGGCGGCAAGGGAAGCCCGGGCGGCGAAGCGGCTCCCTTCCCCGAGGATGGGCCATTCCCACAGCGCCACCCGAACCTGATCGTCCGCCGCCAGCAGGTTGTGGATGATGCGGCTGCTGCGTCGGCAATAGCCACAGTTGTAGTCAAAGAACTCCACGATGGTCACGTCCCCGTCCGGGTTGCCCAACACGGGGCCATGGGATTGGCTGAAGAGGGTGTCCCGGTGGATGGCCAGGGCATCCTGGGCGGCCCTGGCCTGTTGGGCCCGCTCACGCTCCTGCAAGATGGCCACCGCCTGGGTGACCACTTCAGGGTTCTCCCGGATGATCTCCAACACCAGTCCGGGAGAATCCCGCAGGGCATCCAGCGCCAGACGTTTGATCTGTTGCTCCGTGTAGGGCTGGCCGAGCCCGGGGCCGGGGGCAAAGCCGGCCGCCAGGACGACAAGAAGCAGGCCGGCGCCCACACTGCGCTGAAGAGGCATGGATGTACCTTGGTGACGGGCAAAGAGCCTCAGCCTAGGGGGTGGAGGTGAAAATCCACAGACAGGCTTTCAGGTTGGGGGGCGCCGGGACTGCGACAGGCGGCTTCCAGGCGCGGCAGATCCAGTTCCTCCAGCAGTTCAGCGGCGGAGAGGCGCTGCCGCCCACCGTCAAGGAGACCGATGCTGGCCGCCAGTGCCCCCACAACCGCCGGAGCATCCCGGCCAGCCTGGCGCAGGGCCGTCCACACCCATGGACCCCGCCCGCTTGGCAAGACGTTGCCCATGGGGATCCAGCAGCAGCGGACCGTGCCAGTAGCGGGGGGGCGTTCCCCCCAACTCTTCCATCAGGGCCACTTGCACAGCCGTGGTGGGGAGAAGATCCGCACCGCGGAACACCTGGGTGATGCCCATGGCCATTTCGTCCACGGCAGTGGCCAGGTGATAGGCAACGAACCCATCGGCTCGCCGGAGAACCACGTCCCCCGCCATGGTGGGCAACCAGCCTTCCGGCGCCGGTTGGAGCATTTCCGGCACACGGCAATGGCGGTTGGGCGCCCGCCAGCGCCAGCTTGGCAGCTTCCCCTGTTCCGGCCCCCAGTCCTGGCGGTGGCGGCAAGTGCCCGGGTAGAGGGGGGTGGGGCCATGGGGTGCGGAGACGGCAGCCAGCAGACGGCGACTGCAGCGGCAAGGGAAGAGCTTTCCGGAACGCCGCAGACTGGACAATGCCTGGTGATAGCGCCAGAGGCGTCCGCTTTGACGGTAGGGTCCGCGGGGTCCGCCCATGTCGGGACCCTCGTCCCAGTCCAGACCCAGCCAGCGCAGATCCCTCAGAATGGCGTCTTCTGCGCCTGGCTGGAGGCGGGGGCGGTCCAGGTCGTCAATCCTGAGGAGAAAAACCCCACCCTGAAGACGGCAATGGAGCCAGGCCAGAAGGGCTGTGCGCAAATTGCCCAGGTGGAGCGGACCGCTGGGGGTTGGCGCAAAACGCGCCCGAATCGGCAGAACTAGGCTTCCTCCTGGACACGATCCTTGAACACCTTGCCGGGACTGAAAGCAGGCACCCGCTTTGCCGGGATCTGAATCGGCTCACCCGTCTTGGGGTTCAGGCCTTGACGGGCTGATCGTTCACGGGACTCGAAGGATCCGAAGCCGAGAATTGACACCTTGTCCCCATTCACAACGGAGTTGATAATGGTGTCAATGGTTGCTTCGACGACACGGGAAACATCTGCCCGCTTGATGTCAAAGTCGGAAGCGTTGAGGTCAGCAGTAACGCTGTTGACGAGGTCAGCCTTGTTCATTAAGGAGAAGAGGGGAATAGATGTGCTGAGCAGGGCAAGGTCCTGCCGATGCACAATAAATTCATGCTAAGAGAAGATGCCCCCGGAAGCAATCAGGGCGCCTGGAAATGGGGGAATTTACTGGCGGATTTGCGGGCTGGGCCCATGATCTTCCTGTTGGGGACGGAGAGGATGTCAAAATGATTCCCCTCAGCGTAGCAAGTTGGGACCGGGGCCCACAGCCTGGAGCGCCTCCAGATTCAGATCCGCCAAGGCTCTGGCGCCATGGTCCACCAGTGCAGCGCCGGCAAGATGCGCCAGACCCGTACTGCAGGCAATCCTGCCCGGTTCATCGGGACCCAGCCACCGCCGCAACCCCGCCAGACTGGTGAGCAGACGTCCCCAATGGAAGGTGTGGGCTGTGCGCACCGGCGCCACACGGCCATCGGACTGGGGTTGCAGCAGGCGGCCACAGAAGAGCACGCTCTGTTGACCACGCCAGTGGAGACAGCAGGAGCCGGGGGTGGGGCCGGGTGTCCAGTAGAGCGCCAGATCATCGGCAAGCTTCTGCTCCCGGCCAAACGTCTGCACAGCCATGGTGGGCAGCAGATAAGCTTCCTGCTCCTGCATCCACACCTCCCAGCCCAGGTGCTGCGCCAGTCGCCGCAGGGCGCCGTGGGCCGTGCGATGGGTCAGCACAATCCGACCGCTCCCCTGGCGGGACAGCAGCGCCAGGTTGGCCTGGGTGATGTCCGGCACATCCACCAGCAAGGGGCCTGTACTGGAGCGCAGCAGCCAGGAGACAGTGCCGCGGCTGTCCCGATTGGGGGCGAAAACCCAGAGTCCTGCCGCCGCCTCCTGGGGGGGACGTCCCGGTGGCAGGGAATCGCGAGGGGATGGGTCCATGAATGTGCTGACGATGCCGGCGCCGTGGACTAGGGTTGAGCGGCGCCCCTGACCCGGTGTGACTCTGACTTGGCTTGGTCGTCCCGGCCCCCTTGGTGCGGAAGTTGGCGAGGACGGCGTTAATTTTGCCGTGGTGGCGCCCCAGGCAACCCGCATGGAGTTGCTGCTGTTTGATCACGGCGGCAGCCCGGCCCCCAGCCGGATTGTTCCCCTGGGGCCAGCCCACCGCAGCGGTGATGTCTGGCACGTGTTCGTGAAGGGCGTGGGTGTGGGCTGCCGGTACGGGTACAGAGTACATGGCCCCCGGGAGATGGGGTTCAATCCGGCCAAGGTGTTGCTGGACCCCTGTGCCCGGGGCGTTGATGGCTGGCAGGTGTATGAGCGCCAGGCCGGCCGTGGCCAGGGCTCCAACCTCCACTGCTGTCTCAAGGGCGTGGTGACGGAGCGTCATCCGTTCGACTTCATGGCGGCGCCCCGGCCGCGGCGGCCTTGGCGCGATACCGTCATCTACGAGCTCCATCCGGGGGGCTTCACCCGCGGGCAGGGGGCCCCCGTTCCCCAGGAGGAGAAGGGCACGCTGCTGGGGTTACGGCGCCTGCTGTCCCGCCTGAAATCCCTGGGGGTCACCACCGTAGAGTTGCTGCCACTGCAATGCTTTGATCCGGGCAGTGGGCCCGCCGGCCTGCACAACTACTGGGGCTATGCCCCCATCAACTGGTTTTCCCTGCATCCCGGCTACCTGATGGGACAGGACCCCCTGCAGGCCCGCCAGCAGATGCGCGCATTCGTGGCGGCGTGCCATCGGGAGAATCTGGAGGTTGTTGTGGACGTGGTCTACAACCACACGGCTGAAGAGGGGGGCGACGGCCCCACCGTCAGTTGGCGGGGTTTTGGGGAGCGCCTTTATTACTTCTGCGACAGCAGCGGTCGCTATCAGGACGTGAGTGGTTGCGGCAACAGCATTGCGGCCCACCGGCCCCACGTGCAGCACCTGATTCTGGAGTCGCTGCGGTGCTGGGCGGTGGAGCTGGGTGTTGACGGCTTTCGCTTCGATCTGGCCGCCGCCTTGACCCGGGGTGACAATCTGGCCCCTCTCAAGGAGGCGCCGTTGTTCACGGCCATGGCGGCGGATCCCCTCTTGGCGGATCTCAAGTTGATGGGCGAGCCCTGGGATTGCGGGGGGCTGTACCGGCTGGTGGATTTTCCCGCCCAGGATTTTGGCGTGTGGAACGGCCGCCTGCGGGATGACATGCGGCGTTTCTGGAAGGGGGATCAGAACACCTGCTGGAACATGCGGCAACGGCTCAGCGGCAACCGGGATCTCTTTGCCGCGGCCAATGTGCAACCGGGCCGTTCCATTCACTTCGTCACCGCCCATGACGGTTTTACCTTACAAGACCTGGTGAGCTACAATGTCAAGCACAACCTCGCCAACGGCGAAGGCAATCGGGACGGTGAAAATCACAACAACTCCTGGAACTGCGGCGTTGAGGGACCCAGCAGTGATCCCCGCATCCAGGCCTTGCGTTGCCGCCAGGTTCGCAACCTGACCGCCTCCCTGTTGCTGGCGCCAGGGGTTCCCTTGTTGTGGATGGGGGACGAGGTGAACCGCAGCCAGGGAGGCAACAACAACAGTTGGTGCCAGGATAACTCCATCGGCTGGATGACCTGGAACCACGGTCCGGCTGAGCAGGCCATGGAGCGCTACGTTCGCCGCCTGCTACGGCTGCGGGCGGCCCTGGGAAGCTGGCTGAATCCCGCCACCCTCATCCAGGAGCAAGCCGCAGCCAAACCACTCCAGCCCTACCGCAAGTGGCACGGCCCACGGCTCAACCGGCCGGATTACGGTCCCTGGTCCCACGCCCTGGCCTGGAGTATTCACACAGCCACCGGGGACGCGGTGCTCTGGTGCGGCCTCAACGCATTCCACAAGGCCATTCAATTCGACTTGCCCTGCTGTCGTAGCGGCTGGCGCCGTCTCGTGGATACGGCGCTCACGGCAGGTGACGACCTGCCCCGATCCCCCACCGGTCCGGCGCCCCGGGACCAGGTGCGCCTGGAAGCCCATAGCCTGGCGCTGATGGTGGCCAGCCGTCACTGCCCAGCCGCCCTGGAGCCTGATCCGGGCTGATGCCTTGGGGCTGCCTTGCCACCCATGGACCCCGGGATTGACACGTGACGGAAAAGCGGACAGGGGGAATCGAACCCCCATCATCAGCTTGGAAGGCTGAGGTTTTACCACTAAACTATGTCCGCTTATGGCGCACTGCCTCTATCAGCTTAGTCCCTTGGGCGGAACCTTAGCCGTGAGGCGTCAGCTTCGTCTTTATCTGGCCTACGGACTGGGGGATGCCGGTACGGGGTTGGCGGCCACCGTGCTGGGCTTTTATCTCTTCCCCTTTTTTACGGAGGTGGCGGGACTGTCGGCGGGATTGGCCGGTGCCATGCTCATGGTCATCAAACTTTGGGACGCCTTGAGCGATCCACTGATCGGCTGGCTCAGTGACCGAACCCACACTGCCTGGGGAGCCCGTCTGCCGTGGATCGCCGGGGCCGCTGTTCCCCTCGGGATCTGCTTTGCCGCCATGTGGTGGGTGCCCCATGGAACCCCTGGCCAGCGCCTGGGCTACTACAGCGTGACGGCGCTGCTGCTCATGACGGCCTACACCGCCATGAACCTCCCCTTCGCCGCTCTGACCAGCGAACTGTCCAGCAGTGCAAGCGTGCGCACCCATCTCAATGCGGCCCGCTTCACCGGATCCCTCACGGCCGGTTTACTGGGCCTGATGATGGCCTTCTTCCTGGTGCCTCAAGGGGCGGTGGGGTACGCACGGCTGGGAATGCTGGGGGGGGCGCTGATCGCAGGATCCGGCCTGGTCTGCGCCTTTGGGCTCAACCCGTTTGCCCGGAACGCCCTCAAACCGGCCGCTCATCTGGAAACCGTCTGGGTGCAGTTGCGGAGGATTGCCGCCAATGGACGCTTTCGCATGGTGCTGGGGCTCTATCTGCTGCTCTGGTGTGGCCTGCAACTGATGCAGAACGTCTCCCTGGTGTTTCTGCGGGTGGTGCTGCACCTGGGGGACAACTGGGCCTATGCCATGCCCCTGGTGTTTCAGATCTCGGCGGTGCCGGGCCTCTGGCTGTGGGGGCGGGTGGCCCAGCAGCGGGGCCGGATTCCGGCCCTGCGCCGGGGGCTGGCCCTCTGGGGCGTTGCGCTGGTTCTGGCCCTGGTGCTACCCCCCTTCCCTGGGGATGGGGGTGTCTGGCAGGGGGTGTTTCTGGCCCTGCTGGCGCTCACCATCACGCTTCTGGGCCTGGGGGGATCTACGGCCTTCCTTATCCCCTGGTCCCTGCTCCCCGACGCCATTGACGCCGATCCCGATCACCCCGCCGGCTTCTACACGGCCTGGATGGTGCTGGTCCAGAAGCTGGGCATTGGACTGGGCATCCTTGTTGTGGGTTTTGTGCTGGAGTGGAGCGGCTATGTGGCCAATCAAGGGGTGAGCCAGCCTGACGGGGCGGTTGTCATGATTCGTCTATGCATCAGTGTGGTGCCGGGAACCCTCATTGCCCTGGGCCTTGTGGTAATGCGCCGCTGGCCCCGGCGGAGCACGCAACAGACCTGAACCCTTCCACCGTTTTGCTCGCCAATCCATGGTTATTGTGAACATGCCCCGATGGCTCAAACGCCTGGGCGGCAGCCTGTTGCTCAGCGGGCAAACCATTGCCGCGATGGCCCGTGGTCACTGGGGCGGCAGTGAGGCGCTGGCGCAGATGCAGATTGCCGGCCCCGACAGCTTTCTGGTGGTGCTGCTGGTGGGTATTGCCGCCGGCACCGTGTTCAACGTGCAGGTGGCCTCGGAACTCACGGACCTGGGCCTGGGGGAAGCCGTTGGCGGCATGCTGGCCGTAGGTCTGGCCCGGGAAATTGCCCCGATCCTGTCGGCGGTATTGATTACGGGCAAGGTGGCGACAGCCTATTCAGCGGAACTGGGCACCATGGCCGTCACCGAACAGGTGGATGCCATCAAGATGTTGCGGACGGATCCGGTGGAATATCTTGTTGTCCCGAGGGTGGTGGCGTTGCTGGTGATGACGCCTCTGCAGACCATCGCCTTCTTTACCGTGGGGATGGTCTCCGGCGCCGTTAGCTGTGCTCAATACTACGGAATCCCCCCGGCGGTATTCTGGCAGTCCGTGCGGGAATGGATGGATCCCGGCGATGTGCCTGCCATGGCCTGCAAGGGGTTGGTGTTTGGGGCGGTGATTGCCCTGGTCGCCTGCGGCTGGGGCCTGTCCACCAGCGGGGGGCCCAGGGAAGTGGGCGCCAGCACCACAGGGGCCGTGGTGATGACCCTGGTTTTACTGGCTCTGGTGAACGTGGTGATGACCCAGGTGTTTTTCGGATGAGTGAACCGGCCTTTAGAGTGGTTTCCGTCTTGCAGATCGGGCTGAACCATGGATGCTGAAGAGACGGTGGCGCTGGCGCCGGGGCTACGGCTGCCACTGGCCATCCTGCTGCTTGGGAGTCTGCTCTGCCTGGTGAATCTGGCGGCTGGTGGGGCTGTGGCGTTACTGGGCTTGATTCTGGTGTTTCAGAGTGTGCGGCTGCGCCTGGCATTCACCCCTGATGCGCTGGAACTGCGCAATGGATCTGTGGTGTTGCGCCGTTTCCCCTACAAGAACTGGCGCGCCTGGATCCTGTTCTGGAAGCCCTTGCCTGTTCTCCTCTACTTCCGTGAAGTGAACGGCATTCATTTTGTGCCGGTGATTGTTGATGGACAGGAGCTGCGCCAACAACTGGAGCAGCGGCTTGGCCACGTAAACATCGCCACCGGTTCTGCTGACGCCACCTGAATCCACCTCCATGACATCCAGCAAGAGCGATCCATCAACCCCCCGGGCTCCGCAAACGGCTTCGCCAGCAGCGGAGGTTTTCCTGGCCGAGTTGCTGGAGCGACGGCAGCGGTTGCTGGCGGAGATCAGCACCCTTGAACAACGGCGTGACCGACTTCAGGAGGACATTGGCCGCCACTTTGCCGGTTCCTGCGATGAGTTGTCCCGGCGTGTGCAAGGGTTTCAGGAGTATCTGGTGGGGGCGCTCCAGGACCTGAGCGACCGGGCCCAGGCCCTGGAGCTGGCCCCCCGGAAGGTGATGGTTCAGCCTTCGCCCCTGGATCAGCCCACGGCAACAGCCCCCAGCCAGGACACCAGCGCCGCCAGCCCCTTCCTGGCGGATCAGTCCCTGATTGAAGACATGATTCGCGGGTTCCAGAAGACCCCGGATTTCTATGCGCCCCCATGGCGATTGCGCCGCCATCTGGAGCCCGGCCATGGGGAATTGCTGGGCAACTGGCTGTTTCAGCAGCAGGGGCGGGGCGCACAGAACAGCCTGGGCAGCCGCAGCCGCAACGTGCTGCTGGGGGCCGCGGCCATTGCCGTTCTCACGGAGCTTTATGGAGACCAACTCCAAACCCTGGTTCTGGCCAGCACACCGGAACGCCTGGGTCAGTGGCGGCGAGGGTTGCAGGACAGCCTGGGTCTGGCACGGGAGGATTTCGGCCCCAACGCCAACGGCATCAGCCTGTTTGAACGACCCGATGCCCTGATTGAGCGGGCCGACCGGCTGGAAAGTCGGGATGGCCTACCTTTGATTCTGATTGATGCTGCTGAGCAGGTGGTTGATATTCCCATCCTCCAGTTTCCCCTCTGGCTCGCCTTTGCGGCGGACGCCCGGGAATTGGCCATGGACGATCCCGACGGTGATCCCCTCTGATTCGTGAACCCTGCAGCATCCTCGGCTCTACTCTGGCTCTCCTGCCTCCTGGCAGCCTATGGACTGGGGAGCATTCCCTCCGGCTGGCTGCTGGTGAAATGGTTGCGTGGCGTGGATCTACGCCAGCAAGGCTCGGGCTCCACGGGCGCAACCAACGTGTTGCGGGTGGCGGGCCGCTGGCCGGCCCTGGCGGCCCTCCTGGTGGACGTGGGCAAAGGGACCGTGGCCATTGTGCTGGCCAAGGGATGGGGAGCCGCACCGGGGGCTTGGCTGCAGGTGGTGGTGGGTCTCTGTGCTCTGGCCGGGCACATCTGGCCCCTCTGGTTGAGATTCCGCGGGGGGAAGGCGGTGGCCACCGCCCTGGGGGTGTTCCTTGGCCTTTCTCCCCCGGTGGCCCTGGCCTGTCTGGGCAGCTTTCTGGTGGTGCTGGCTGTTGTGCCCATGGTCTCGGTGGCCAGTCTGGCCGCCGGCGTGCTGCTGCCAATCCTGATGGCCTGGGGTATGGCGGGGTCCCCTGCCCGTCTTCCCTACACACTGCTGGCCCTGACAACCATGGTGCTGGTGATCTGGCGCCACCGCGCCAACATGCAGCGCATCTGGATGGGTCAGGAGCCTCGCCTCGGCCAGAAGGCTCCTTAACCCCCTTAACTCCAGCCTTCGGAACGGGGCGGAGATCAGGAGGTCACCCCAGTTCCCTGCTGCGGCGCTGGGCCGCCAGGACTGCATCCATCAGCCCGGCGCGGAAGCCGCGGCGTTCCAATTCGGCGATGGCGGCAATGCTGGCGCCGCCAGGGCTACAGACGGCATCCTTGAGGGCGGCTGGGGGCAACTGCTCCTTCTGGAGCAGTGCGGCGCTGCCGGCCACCATGGCCTGGGCAATGCTGTTGGCCTGGGCCCGGGGCAAACCTGCCGCAACACCCCCATCCGCCAGCGCTTCCATCATCACCGCCACCATGGCCGGACCCGATGCGGCCAGGGCCAGGAACCCGTCCATCTGCGCCTCGTTCACCTGCTCCACCTGGCCGAGAACCGCAAACAAAGCGATCACCAGTTGACGCTGCTCCGGGGAGAGGCGGCCAGCCATGGCCAGGCCGGTCAGCCCGGCTCTGATGCGACAGGCAATGTTGGGCACGGCCCGCACACAGGGGCGCCCGGGAAAGGCTGCCTGTAGTCGCCCCAGGGACACACCCGCCAGGATGGAAATCACCAGCCCCTGCCCCTCCTGGACAGGGGGATCAAGGGCGGCGCGGCTCTCCAGCACCGTGGGCAACTGCTGGGGTTTGCAGGCCAACACCATATGGTCGGCCATCAGCACGGGCCGGAGATCCACCCCCACGGCAACTCCGTCTCGCCGACGCAACCCTGCGGCCCGCCCCTGGTCACGGACGCAGGCAGCGATCTGTTCCGGTTGGAGAAAGCCGCTCTTCAGCCATGGCCTGACCATGGCCTGGGCCATCTGGCCGTAACCGAGAACGCCCAACTGACCGTCCATGGCCTGAACTCCCATGAAAACTTCATCTTTCGTTAGCGTATTTGTTCATGCCCCGGGCATTGCAGACCCACCAAGAGTCGCTAAATGGTGGGGGGAAGCTCACCCGAGAACGGCGTGAAGTTCACCTCCGGGATAAAAGACGATTGTTCATGGTGGCCATTGCTGTTGTTGACGGAAGGCTGGGGCACGGGCTGAGGCGGCTCCGGCTTGACTGCCGGCGGCGCCGGAGAAGCGGAAGGCTCGGCGCCCTTTGCCAGGGTAACCTTGACGCAACTGGGAGCGAAGAGAAAGATGCCCTCCCCCAACCGCTCCTGGCTACCATCGGTGGCAAAGTTTCCTCCCGAGACGAAATCCACCGCCCGCTGGGCCTCTTCAGGCTCCATCTGGGTCAGGTTAAGAATTATGGTTCGGCGCTCACGCAAGGCCTGAATGGCCCTCGGCATCTCGTCAAAATTCCGCGGCTGCATGAAGATCACTTCGGACAACTCGCTGGAAATGCCCGGCATGCCAATGACGTTGGACTGGGAGAAGGACTCCTTATCCAGCCCTTGGGGCATGTTCAGGGCCTCATGGCCCGGACGCGCAGGACTTGAGAACTCCTCGGGAAGCCCATCATCACCCATCAGCGCCTCGTTCGGGTCATAGCCGTGGGCATGATCGTCTTCCGTGATCTCACCATCATCGCCGGAAACGATAGAGCGCATGCGAGAGAGAAAGGACACTGCCAAGGGACCTCATCGAGGGGGGAGCACAACATGCGCCACAGTTCATTGCCTGACTTTAAGAGCAAGCTTCACCGTTTGCAAGGAAGTTGACAGGAGGCCGCGGGTCCAGGTTCACATGAGCGCCGGGCGGCTGGCGAGGACC
>NZ_JENA01000019.1 GCF_000586015.1 Candidatus Synechococcus spongiarum SH4
GGTGGAAACCACCTTGCAAGTGTGCGCCAATGAGGAAAAGTCCTGCCTGGAGCAGGTGCGGAAGCTTCTGGCCACCCATGGAACGACCGAAGCGCTGGACACCCTCTACAGCCGGAAGACGGGAGAGCAGGCCCAGGCCCAGGCCAGGCTGGATGAACTGCGGCAACAACTCCGAGCCTTGATCGCACCGGAGCAGGACACACCGGAAGCGCTCATCCCCAGGCTGGAACGCCGGGAAGCAATGCTACGGACCCAGCAACAACAGCGGCTCAACGAGGAGGGACAACTGCAGGAACGCCGCCGGAGCATCAGCAGCCAGGATCCGGAAACCACCCTGGAGAAGGCCCAGGCAGCCTTGGCCCAGGCCCAGGAGCAATGGGAACAGCAGCAGCAGTTGGGTGCGGCCCTGTTGCTGCTGCAGGGGCACTTCCGCCAAGCTCAGGCGGACCTCTCCAGCCGCTACACCGAGCCCCTGGCCCGGGCCGTCAGCAGCTACCTGGCCCCCTTGCACCCTGAACACCAGGGAGGCCCCATCTGCCGGATGCGCTACAGCCGGGATGCAGGCCTGCAGGGTCTCCAGTTGTGGCGCGGTCGGAACGTGTACGACTTTACCCAACTGAGCGGCGGGATGCGGGAACAACTGAGCGCCGCCCTGCGCCTTGCCATGGCCGATGTCCTGAAGGATCGCCACGATCACTGCCTGCCCCTGATCTTTGACGACGCCTTCGCCAACACCGACCCGGAGCGCACCCCGATGGTGAGCAGAATGTTGAACACCGCTGTGGCCAACGGCCTCCAGGTGATCCTGCTCACCTGTGATCCTCAAGCCTATGGGTCCCTGGATGCGGAGAGGGAGCATTCCTTGTGATTCCTGCTGATGCTCGTGTTTCCCTGGCCCAAGCCCTGCGGGAAATCACCCTGGAAGAGTTGTTTCTTGATCTGCGCTCCTCTGGCAGGCCATCCTGGAGAACGACAACACTTGATGATTTGCCAGGGAGTCAGGGGCGGACCAAGGTGGTCAAACTCATGATGCGGAAAGCGTCATCTCGCTTCGTCCTTCCAGTCCTTGATAGTCTGTATCTCCATAAACAACATCCTCCCCATGGAGCAATTCAGAAGTTGATGTCAGGTCATGCACATTCGCTGCCATGGTCACCACAGAATGGATCAGACCCGAGTCTTTGTCCACACCAAGGTGGCGTCGATCACTGTTCCCTTCCACAATCGTGGCGGCCAGCCCGTAAACGATTCAGCCGATACGAACCCAGCCCCGGCCCTGGCGGCTGGTAACCCGCAGCCACAGATCCTGGCCGTCGTGCCAGCGCACCAGGCCCTGCAAGGGTTGCCCGATGGGCAAGGGCGCCACCGGCGGGGCGCTCACCAGGGGTTCACGGCGCAAGCCGGTGGTTTTGGCGGCCAACAGGGGATCGCCAGGTTGCCGCTGACGGGATTTACCGGGCTCAAGACGGGCGCCGCCGGCGGGCAGGCCAATGGGGAGCAACAGCGCCATGCTCAGCATCCAGGCCCAACGGCCCGCCGTAGTCTGCCGGCCATTGACGGCGGAGCTGCCCAGGGCCATGGGGGAAGAATATGGCGTCATCAAATATCCAGTTCAGTGAAGTGAAGCTCGGCGCTGTGGGTTTCAATGAATTCACGCCGGGGGGCCACCTTGTCCCCCATGAGGATGGTAAAGATACGGTCGGCTTCCGCAGCATCATCGATTTGTACCCGTTTCATCAGGCGTGTGGCAGGGTCCATGGTGGTTTCCCAAAGCTGCTGAGGCATCATCTCCCCCAACCCTTTGAACCGTTGGATGGTGTAGTTGGAGTTCCGGGGGAACTCGGCAATGCGTTTATCCTTTTCTGTTTCATCGAAGCAGTAGTAGTGCTGTTTCCCCCTCTCAACCTTGTAGAGGGGTGGACAGGCAATATAAATATAGCCATCTTCCACAATCTGCCGCTGGTAGCGATAGAAGAACGTCAGGATGAGGGTACGAATATGGGCCCCGTCCACGTCTGCATCTGTCATGATCACAACCCGATGATAGCGTAAATTGGATGAGTCAAACTCCTCCCCCTTGATGCCCAAACCCAGAGCTGTAATTAAAGATTGAATCTCCGTATTCTTGTAGATTTTCGCATCATCGGTCCTCTCGATATTGAGAATTTTTCCCCGCAGGGGCAGAATCGCTTGAAAGCGACGATCCCGACCCTGCTTGGCGGACCCGCCCGCCGAGTCCCCCTCCACCAGGTAGATTTCCGACTCGGCAGGATCCCGGGAACTGCAATCCGCCAATTTGCCGGGCAGGGTGGAACTCTCAAGCACGGATTTGCGACGCACCAGTTCCCGGGCCCGCCGCGCCGCTTCCGCTGCATTAAATGCCTGAATGGCTTTCTCCAGGATGAGGTCTCCCACCTGAACGTTGAATTCCAGAAACTCTGTCAGACATTCCCCCACAATGGAGTCCACCACCCCCCGCACTTCCATGTTGCCCAGCTTGGTTTTTGTCTGCCCTTCGAATTCAGGCTCCGGCACCTTGACGGAGAGCACGGCCGTCAATCCCTCACGAATGTTTTCACCGGACAGGTTGGAATCCCCCTCTTTGCGCTTGTTGCGCTTCCTGGCCACGGTGTTCAGCGTACGGGTGAGTACGGCCTTGAAGCCTTCCAGATGGGTGCCGCCATCCACGGTGCGAATGTTATTGGCAAATCCGAGAACATGATCCGAATAGGCATCGGAACACCACTGCAAGGCTGCTTCCACCTGAACACCGTCCTTTTCCCCTTGCACAAAAATAATGTCTTTGTGGAGAGGATCCTTCTCCTGGGTCATGTAGGCCACGTATTCCCTGATGCCCCCCTCGTAAAAATAGGTTTCCCGGTGAGGATTGCCCGCTTCGTCCAGGGCATCCTGGCGGCCGTCGGAAAACACGATATTGACGCCGCCGTTGAGATAGGCCAACTCCCGCAGGCGGACCGCCAACGTGGGGAAATCAAAGCCGATGCCTCCGGTAAAAACGTCCCTGTCCGGACAGAACCGCACCGCGGTCCCTCGCCGTCCCCAGGCAGGATCGTCCCTGTCAAGGGTCCGACTCCGTAGAGGCCCTTGCGCCACCCCCCTCTCAAAGCGCTGACGGTGTTCCTGATCCTGCCGGTACACAACCACCTCCACCCAGGCGCTCAAGGCGTTCACCACAGACACCCCCACCCCGTGGAGGCCACCGGACACCTTGTAGCCGCCACCGCCAAATTTCCCGCCGGCATGGAGGACGGTCAGCACGGTTTCCAGTGCGGACTTGCCCGTGCGGGGATGGATGTCGGTGGGAATGCCCCGGCCGTTGTCCCTCACCTCGGCGGAGCCGTCGCCGTGGAGATCCACGTGGATCTCCGTGCAATGCCCCGCCAGGGCCTCGTCCACGGCGTTATCCACCACTTCATAGACCAAGTGGTGAAGCCCCCGGGGACCGGTGCTGCCGATGTACATGCCCGGACGCTTGCGCACCGGCTCCAGCCCTTCGAGAACCTGGATTTGCGCCGCGCCGTAGTCCGCCTGAACCTTGTTGGTCTCAACCATTGGCCCCTGGCTCTCCATGGTGGAGGAGACCCTTTCCTTGGCTGAACCAGGACGGCCTGGCAACCCCCTGTAAATGGTGCAACAGTGCTCTGGAGTTCAATCTCCGGCCATCCTAGCATCGGACTTTGTTTGCAGGTTCGATGGCGGCGTTCCGGGGTCGTGGAGTTCCCCCATGGGTCACAGGCAACCGGGGCTGATCGTGATCCTCGGCCCCACGGCCAGCGGCAAGTCCGCCCTGGCCCTGGACATGGCCTGTCGTCTCGATCTTCCCATCCTCAACGGGGACTCCCGCCAGGTGTATCGAGGCATGGACGTGGGCACCGCCAAGGCCACCCCGGCCCAGCAGCGTCTGGCCCCCCATCATCTGCTGGATCTGCGGGATCCCCACCAGCCCATGACGGTTCAGGAGTTCCAGGGTCTGGCCCAGCAGTGCATTCTCGGGTTTCACAGGCGGGGGATTACCCCGCTGCTGGTGGGAGGCAGCGGGCTCTACCTGGCGGCCGTCACCCAGGGACTGCGCCCACCGGCCCTGCCGCCCCAACCGGCGTTGCGGCGCCAACTCACCGCATTGGGTCAGCCCCGCTGCCATGGTCTGCTGCGCTGTGCCGATCCCGTGGCCGCCCAGCGCATCCACCCCAACGACCGGGTACGCACCCAGAGGGCGTTGGAAGTGATCTACGGCACCGGCTGCGCCCACTCCCTCCAGCAACGCCGCCATCCTCCCGCCTATCCCGTCCTGGAAATCGGCTTGGCCCCGGAGGATCTCCACCAACGCATTCACCGGCGCACCGCCGCCATGGTGGCCGGTGGCCTGCTGGAGGAAACGCAACGGCTTATGGAGCGCTTCGGGGTCAAGCTGCCGCTGCTGCAGACCATGGGCTACCGGGAGGCCTGCCAGCTTCTGACGGGGCGCATGGACCATCAACAGGCCGTGGCTGCCATCAACCGCCGCACCCGCCGCTACGCCAAACGGCAGCTCACCTGGTTTCGGGGTCAGCACCAGCCCCACTGGCTCACCGGCTCCCGGGCGCAAGGCTGGCAAACCATCACCGGAGATCTGAGACAAAACATTGTGGATTTGGTGAGGAAACCCACCGACAGGGTCCCCGCCTCCGTTTAGAATCCCATTGGATTCAGGCCCCTTCCCCGGCCCTCATTTCACCCAACCCACCGCAATTTGGCCCCTCGTCCCCGCTTTGATCGCCGCCTCCCGGTCCGCGAGCTTCCCAACATCAACGAGCGGATCACCTATCCCACCCTGCGGGTTGTTGATGCGGACGGGACCCAGCTTGGCGTCATCAGCCGGGACGAAGCACTGCAGGTTGCTCAGGATCGAGAACTGGACCTGGTGCTGGTGAGCGAGAAGGCCGATCCCCCGGTCTGCCGGGTGATGGACTATGGAAAATTCAAGTTCGAGCAAGAGAAAAAAGCCAAGGAAGCCAAGAAAAAGTCCCACCAGACCGAGGTGAAGGAGGTGAAAATGCGCTACAAGATTGACCAGCACGACTACGATGTGCGCATCAAGCAGGCCAGCCGGTTTCTCAAGGCCGGGGACAAGGTGAAATGCACGGTCATCTTCCGTGGCAGGGAGATCCAGCACGTCAGCCTGGCGGAAAAACTGCTTCTCCGCCTGGCCGGTGACCTGGAGGAGCAGGCCGAAGTTCAGCAGACGCCCAAGCGGGAGGGGCGCAACATGATCATGTTCCTTACCCCGCGCCGGACACCGCTGGTGAAGGCCAACACGCCGGCCCGGCCCGGCAGCAGCAACCCGGGCGTTAAAAGCGGCCCGGCAACATACAGTGCGGAACACCTCCGGTCCCATCCCCGCCGTCCTGTGAACTCCAATCCGGCCGTTGTGGCGCGGGACAGGACAATGCCCTAGACTTTGTGACAGTTGGCAACTGTCCACGTGCGCTTCCAGGTCCAGCCTTGTAGCTCGGTGTCGGCCTCCCTGCAGCTCTACGGCCAACTGTCCTTCGCCATCGCGTCCCGGTTCTACTTGCCGGGACATCGCCTGCCCAGTACCCGGCAGTTGGCCATGCAGACCAACCTGCATCGCAACACGGTCAGCAAAGTCTATCGGCAACTGGAGGCCCACGGCATCGTTGAGGCGGTGGCCGGCTCGGGGGTATATGTGCGCGGTCAAGCCCCTGTCAACCCCAACAAGCCATCCCACCAGGGCAGCGTGACTGCCACAATCTCTGGCCATGGCCATGGCGGGCAGGATGTGGGCTGCTGCATCAATACCCTGCTCTGTGGCGGCCTGACCCTGCAGGAGACGCTGCGCCAGCTCACCACGGAAATCAACTGGCGCATCAGTTGTGGCGCCCAGGTGCTGGTGAGTACACCGCAAGACGATCTGGGGGCTGCGCACCTCATGGCCAGGGAGTTGATCACGTTGCCGGCTCCAGTGGCTGTGGCGCCCCTGGAGTCGTTGGATCATCGCCTGGGGGGCTTGGCCCAGGACGGCAGGAAGGCAACGGTGGTGACCAGTCGCTATTTCCTGAAACCGGTCGAGGAGGTGACCAGATCCCACAACATGCGTTGTCTGGTGCTGGATCTCAACTCTTTTGACCATGAGCTCAGCGTGATTGCCCAGCTTCGTGCGGATACCTGCTTGGGCCTGGTGAGCATCAGTTCCGGGATCCTCCGTGCGGCAGAGTTGATTCTCCAGGCCCAGCGCGGGCAAGAGTTACTGGTCATGACGGCTCTGGCGGACGTGGACAACCCCCAGGCGGGGAGGAAGCTTCTGCTGAGTGTTTGTCGCGCCTCGGGTACGATCCTCTGCGATCAACCCAGCCATCCCGTGGTGGAGGCCACCATCCGTCAACACCGTTCCCAACTGTTGCGGGTCCCCAATCTTCACTGCATCGACCACTACCTGCGCCCGGAGACGGTGGATGTGCTGATCAAGGAGATGGGCCTGAGTTGCGCCGTTGCCTGAGCCGACCTTCTGCCCAGGCCGGATGCAGCCTGTCAGGATGGATGCTGAACCACCCCATGGCCATGCGCACGCTTCTGGCTGACTTCCGGATGATTCGGGAGCGGGACCCGGCAGCCCGGAACTGGCTGGAGTCTCTCACCTGCTACCCGGGCTTCCACGCTTTGGCGCTTCATCGCCTCAGCCATAAGCTCTGGCGCCTGGGCCTGCCGTTACTGCCGCGCCTCGTGTCCCATTGGGGGCGTCTTCTCACAGGGGTGGAGATTCACCCCGGCGCTCGCATTGCTGCCGGGGTATTCATTGACCACGGCATGGGGGTGGTGATTGGCGAGACCGCGGAAATTGGTGAGGGCTGCACCCTCTACCAGGGGGTCACCCTCGGCGGGACCGGCAAGGAAACCGGCAAGCGCCACCCCACTCTGGATTGCAACGTGGTTGTGGGCGCCGGCGCCAAAGTGCTGGGGGCCATCACCATTGGCGCCGACACCCGGGTGGGCGCCGGTTCGGTTGTGGTGAAAGACGTGCCCCGTGACTGCACGGTGGTGGGGGTGCCGGGCCGGGTGATTCACCGCTCCGGGGTGCGGGTGGACCCCTTGGCCCATTCCCAGCTTCCGGATGCGGAAGCTCGCGTCATCCGCAACCTCATGGATCGGATTGACGCCCTGGAGGGGGAGGTGGTTGCCCTGCAGGAGTGCTTGCGGGACGTGGCGCTGGGGAGGCCGCTGCGCCCCCGCTGTGGCGGGCAGGCCCAAAGCTTGCAGGATCGGGAGATCATCGAGTTCTTCAGCGATCAGGAGCCCGATGAGGCCGGCCAGCAGGACAGTGCTTCCTGACCCCGATCCAACAGGGACGATTGCGCCTCAGACAATGACCTCCCGACTGGAGGGGGTGGAGGCCGCCGGTGGCCGTGGTTCAAACATGAACATGGAGTAGATAACGTTACGACGCATTTGGGTCATCATCTCCAAAAACATGGTGTACCCTTCGTTTTTGTACTCCATGAGGGGATCTTTCTGGCCATATCCCCGTAGATTCACGGACTCCCGCAAAGCATCCATGCTCTGCAGGTGTTCACGCCAAAGTGTGTCAATCTGCTGGAGGATAAAGAAGCGCTCAGCCTGGCGCATCAGGCTGGGCTGGATTTCATTCACCTGGGCCTCCTTGATATCATAGGCACTGTGGAGCTGTTCGCAAAGGAAAGCCTTGAGTTCTTCAATCTTGAGATCTACCAGGTGGTGGGATTCCAGATCAGCGAGCAGGTACACAAACTCCTTGACCTTGCCCGCCAGCCGATCCAGTGACCATTCCTCAGGGGGAAGCTCAGGGTCCACATAGGCATCAACAATGTCTTCCATGGTGCGCTCCCCATAACTCAACACCTGCTGCTTCAGTTGGTCCCCCTTCAAAACACGGCGCCGCTCCGCATAAATGGCGCGCCGCTGGTTGTTCATCACCTGATCGTAATCAAATACTTGTTTACGAATATCAAAGTAATAGGTTTCCACCTTCTTCTGGGCGCCTTTCAAGGAGCGGGTCAGCAAGCCGGATTCAATGGGCATATCCTCGTCAACACGGAAGGTATCCATCACCTTGGCCACCCGATCACCTCCGAAGATGCGCAGCAGGCTGTCTTCCAAAGACAGGAAGAAGCGGCTGCTCCCCGGATCCCCCTGGCGTCCGGAGCGACCCCGCAACTGGTTGTCCACGCGCCGTGACTCATGACGTTCCGTACCGATCACGTGGAGGCCGCCGCGGTTGGTCACCTCCTCCTGCTCACGATCCGTCACCCCATCGTACTCGGCACGAATTTTCTGCATCAACTCCCGCAGTCTTTGAATCAGTTCGTCCTGAATGGGCGCCTTCTCTGCCGCCACATTGAGGCGCTCATCCAGGGTAATGAGGCTCAAGCGGCGTTCTCCCCAGGCCTGGGCCAGATCCGCACCCAGTTGCTTGAGTTCCTGCTCCGCCTCGCCGCTGAGGGGGCAGGGGAACAACTTGGCCAGACGGCGGGATTGTTCCTGTTGACGCTGACGTTGCAGGGCTTCCGCCTGGACCGGATTCAACCGCCGCTTGCCCGACTCGCCGCCCGTAAGCTGGGGATCCTCCGGGTTCACCAACCGGGGTAGCAATGCTTGGCGGATCCGCAGGCGGGCCATGTAGTCCGTGTTGCCGCCAAGAATGATGTCCGTACCACGGCCCGCCATGTTGGTGGAGATGGTCACCGCACCGGCACGACCCGCCTGGGCAATGATTTCCGCTTCCCGTTCCACGTTTTCCGGCTTGGCATTCAACAGGTTGTGGGGAATGCTGCGCTCCCTCAGCAACCCGCTGATCAACTCGGACTTCTCCACGCTGGTGGTGCCCACCAGGACGGGCCGCGCCATCTGGTGTTTTTCGGCAATCTCGTCAGCAACGGCGCGCCACTTGGCGGCTTCCGTCTTGAACACCTGATCCGGCTCATCCTTGCGAATCAGGGGGCGGTTGGTGGGAACAACCGTCACTTCAAGTTTATAGGTTTTCTCCAGTTCGGTTTCCTCGGTTTTGGCGGTGCCGGTCATCCCCGCAAGACGGGGATAGAGCAGGAAGAGGTTCTGGTAGGTGATGGTGGCCATGGTCTGGGTTTCCGCCTGAATCGCCAGATCCTCCTTGGCTTCAATGGCCTGGTGCTGGCCGTCGCTCCACCGTCGTGTGGGCATCACCCGCCCGGTAAACTCATCCACAATCACCGCCTGCCCTTCACGGACGATATAGTTTACGTCTTTAATGAATAACTCTTTGGCTTTGAGGGCGTTATTGATATAGTGAGCCCAGGGATCTTTGGGATTGAATAAATCCCTGACCTGCAACAGTTTCTCCACTTTCTCAAAACCTTGATCCGTCAGCATCACATTGCGCTGTTTCTCATCCACCTCATAATCACCTTCAGGTTCCACCCCGTCTTTTGTCATCCCTTCAGCCCGCAGTAGTTGCGCTGCGACTGTGGCAGCCTCTTTGTATTTCTCCTGGGGGCGCTCCACCTGACCGGAGATAATCAGAGGGGTGCGAGCTTCATCCACCAAAATGGAATCCACCTCATCAATAATGCAATAGGAAAAATCCCGTTGTACAAGGTCCTTGAGATCCGTGGCCATATTGTCCCGCAGATAGTCAAATCCCAGCTCGCTATTGGTGACGTAGGTAATATCGCAAGCATAATTGCGCTGGCGCTCTTCAGGGCTCATCTCCTGCTGGATCAAGCCAACACTCAGACCCAGAAAGCGATGGATCTGCCCCACCCACTCCGTGTCACGGCGGGCCAGGTAGTCGTTGACGGTGACGATATGCACACCCTGCCCCGTCAAAGCATTGAGGTAAGCGGGCAGTGTGGCCACCAGGGTTTTGCCCTCCCCGGTTTTCATCTCGGCAATCTGGCCGTCATGGAGCACCATGCCGCCGATGAGTTGCACGTCAAAGTGACGCATGTCCAGCACCCGCCTGCCCGCTTCCCGCACCACGGCGAAGGCTTCCGGCAGCAGCTCTTCCATCAACTCAAGGCGCCGGTCCGGCTGGCGAACACCTGCAAACCGCTCTCGGAATGCATGGGTCCGCCCCTGCAGCTCCTGATCCGTGAGGGCTGCCACATCCCCCTCCAGACCGTTGATCTCGTCTACAAGGGGCCTGTACCGTTTCAGCTTGCGGGCGTTGGGATCACCCAGAAGCAGGTTGAGCATCACGCATCTCCAGCAGCAAAGGCTTCCTGACAGTGGACTGAGCCGTCACGGACCGCCTTCATTGAAAGGACCATCCTAACCATCGTCACCCCTTGTGGGGGCGCCTGCCCCGGGCAAGACTAGGCTCCGATCCGGGCCGGTCGCCAACCCGCGGTTCCGGACGTCATCCCCTTTGCCTGGGCCAGTCAGTGATTGCCATGAACAAGGATCCCGGCAGGTTGCGCAGCTTCTCCCATGGTCGCTGGCTCTTTTGGCTGCCCGCCCTCCTGAGGGTCCCGCTCCAGAGGTCCCTGGAAGGTCATGCCCTGCCGGTGGGTCAATTGCAGAAGCTGTTCATGGACAACAGCTTCTGGGGCCGGGAGCGGCGCCTTGCCGGTCTGCTGCGGTGCCTGCGGGGCTCGGACGTGATCGTGAGCACCTGGGACGGGGACGATCTGGTGGCCGTGGGGCGCGCCACCAGTGACGGGATCTATCGGGCTGTTCTCTGGGACGTGGTGGTGCGCCAGGATTGGCAAGGCCGGGGTGCGGGCCGCGCTGTGGTGAACCGTCTGCTGGCGGCGCCGGCAGTGCGCCGCGCCGAGCGGGTCTATGCCATGACAACCCATGGGATGGGCTTCTATCAGCGGCTGGGCTTCCATGAGGAGGGCAAGCAACGCCTCATGCTCTTCCGCAAGGAAAGTTAAAGAACTGGAAAGCCGTGGCTTCAAGTACTGACTTGCACCCCGTGAAGCGGATGAAGAGACTCGAACTCTCGACCCTCTCCTTGGCAAGGAGATGCTCTACCACTGAGCTACATCCGCAGCAGGCCGGGCAACGCCACAACCAATTTCCAATTATGAACCATGGAGGAGACACCTGTCAATGGGTTCGGGGACAGGGGAGTGGCGCTCTGGCTAGGGGGAGGGGGGCAGCGTTGCCATCAGGCTGGCCATCTCCAGGGCTTCAAGGCCGTAGGTCCAGCCCAGATTGCTCTTGATACCGGCCCGCTCCAGGGCCTGCTGCAGGGTATCGGTGGTCAGAACGCCAAAGATCACCGGGATGCCGCTGTCCCGGGCCACACTGGCCACACCCCTGGACACCTCGGCAATGACCACGTCAAAGTGGGGCGTGTCGCCGCGGATCACCGCCCCCAGGGCGATGATCACCTGATAGCGACCGCTACGGGCCAGCCGTTGAGCCACCACGGAAATTTCCAAGCTCCCCGGCACCCACACCGTATCCACCTGGGCGCTGCTCCGGCTGGTGTCAATGCCATGGCGGGTCAGGCAGTCAAGGCAGCCGGACAGCAACCGGGTGGTGATGAGATCGTTGAAACGGGCCACCACCAGGGCAATACGGGCGCGGCCCAACTCCGGAGCGGAAAAGCTCCCTTCAAACGTGGTCACTGCGGGGTTGCTCCTGGGTAATGCAGTCTGTCTCAGGCAACAAAGACGCTCATGCCCCAATTCAGCAGCACCAGGCCAATCCAGACCGCACTGCCCAGAAGAATTAACCGGTTGGAGCGACCGCTGTCTTCACCACTGGCATAGAGCACCGGCACAGCCACCACCATGGCAAAGCTCATGACCACCAGGAGGAAAACAGTGAACACGTTGAGAATCTGCATGGGTACGCAGCAGGGAACAGGAAACTCCACAAAATAGTCTTCCACGAAAACCGTGCATTTGAGGTTTTCTGCCTACGATCCGCAACAGCTTGTGGGAGTTGGCCAGGATGGGTGATGAAGCAGCGCCCCCGCACGATCAACAGTTGGCCCTGGCCGGCCTGGAGGCCACGGCCGCGTCCCGGCGCCAGCGGAGCGCCGGTGAGGAGGCCGTGAGCCAAGGTCCCCGCTGGAGCCACCACAGCCAGGCGCCCGTCCCGGCGCTGACGCCCATGTTGCGCCACTACGTGGAACTCAAGCGTCAACATCCCCAGCGGCTGCTCCTGTATCGCCTGGGGGACTTCTACGAGTGCTTCTTCGAGGATGCCGTCACCGCCTCCGCCATGCTGGAGCTGACCCTGACGGGCAAGGAGGGGGGGCGCGCCATTGGCCGGGTGCCCATGGCCGGCATCCCCCACCATGCCCTTGAGCGCTACGCCACCCAGCTTCTCCGCCATGGCCGCAGCGTGGCCATCTGTGATCAACTGGAGACCACCCCCAGCCAAGGGGGCCTCTTGCGGCGGGACATCACCCGGGTACTCACCCCCGGGACGGTGCTGGAAGAGGGGATGCTGAGCGCCCGGCGCAACAACTGGCTGGCGGCGGTGCTTGCCAGTGACAACGGCCATGGGCCGGTCTGGGGTCTTGCTGTGGCGGACGTGTCCACGGGGGAGTTCCAGGCCACCCAGGTGCGCAGCAGCGGCCAGTTGAACCAGGAGTTGCTCCGCCTGCGGGTGGCCGAACTGCTGCTTCCCCACGGGGGTGACCCCGGGGAAGGCGCGGCAGACACGGCGCCCCCTCCCTGGTGTCCCGCTGGTCTGGCGGTGGGCACAGTGCCCCGCCGTGCATTCCAGCGCATGGCGGCCGCGGCCGTGTTGCAGGAGCGTTTCCAGGTGGCGGGGGTCTCCGGGCTGGGGCTGGATGCGCTCCCCTTAGCCCTCGGCGCCTGTGGGGGGCTGTTGCACTACCTGCAAGACACCCAGCGGGGCATGACCGTTCCCCTGGCCATGCCCAGAACCTATTCCCTGGAGCAACACCTCCAGATCGACCAGCAAACCCACCGCCACCTGGAGTTGACGGAAACCCAGCGGGATGGCCAGTGGCAGGGCTCCCTGCTCTGGGCCATTGATCGCACCCTCACGGCCATGGGGGGCCGCTGCCTGCGCCGCTGGTTGCAACGGCCCCTGGTGGACCTCCAGGCCATTGCCGCACGACAGGAGACCATTGCCACCTTGATTGCAACACCTCAGTTGCGGCAAGCCCTGCGCCGGGTGCTGCGCCCCATGGGGGATCTGGAGCGGCTGGCGGGGCGAGCGGCCAGCGGCGCGGCGGGGGCACGGGATCTGGTGGCCCTGGCGGACGGCCTGGAGCGGCTGGGGCAGTTGGCGGGCCTGCTCCGCGATGCCCATGGCCCTTACTTCCAACCCTTGCGCCACCGGGATCCCCACCTGGTTGCCCTCGTGGAGACCACCCGACGGGACGCTGGTGAGCAGTCCGCCCCCGTCCCTGCTGGAGGGGGGCCTGATCCAGGACGGGGTGGACGACATGCTGGATCAGTTGCGCCAACGGCTGGAGGAAGATCACGCCTGGCTGAATCAGTTGGAGCAACGGGAACGGCAGGCCACGGGCATTGGCAGCCTGCGCCTGAACCTGCACCGCAGCTTCGGCTATTACATCAGCATCAGCAAGAGCCGGTCCCACCAGGCGCCGGAGCGCTACATTCGCCGCCAGACCCTGGCCAACGAGGAACGCTTTGTCACGCCGG
>NZ_JENA01000020.1 GCF_000586015.1 Candidatus Synechococcus spongiarum SH4
GCCAAGGGTTCTCAGACAAAGGCATAGTCATAGTCTTCCATTTCGTCCCAGTCATCGGAGACGTTCTCAAGACCGGCATAAATGGTTTCTTCCCCGACGCTTTCTACGATTGTCTTCAGAGAAGGAAAAAGAAAATGGTTTTCCGCGGCATAGTGGGCGCTGAACACCCCCTTCTCAGCCAGAAAGAAACGATCTGTTGTATGCTCGTTGCGGCGTACGTTGATCAGTGCAGGGGGCTTCAGCTCTTGCTCGGCAATGTAATGGCGGGCCGCTGTGACAGGCTTGAACTCTCCAGTGTCCAGGTGAAAGGAAGGCACGTAGGAGAGAACCCGCTGGCCAGCCAGGCGGCGGCGGCTCACCCGCTTTCTTTTTTTTGACATAGAAAAATGGCCGGAATCCGAGGGTTCCCTTGCCCATGAACAACGGTAAACAGGCTAAGTCATTTTTGCGGTTTCAACAAGGGTTCCCCAATGCATTGCCCGGGCTCCGGTGTAACCCGGGGGGACGGCGACCCGGGTCTGATTTTCCTAGCCTGCATGGAAACTCTCCCCATCACTCCCGGTGGCCCTTGGCGTCTCTGCTGACTACCGCTCCCTGACCCAGAACCTGCTGGAATCCTTTGCCGGTGACGACGAGTTGCGCTGCCTGGCGGTGTACATGGCCCTCAGCGATGCCTCGGGCCTGCTGCAGTTGGAGGCGGTGGCCTGCTGGCCGGCCGGCCGGCAGCGGCTACCAGAGTCCCTGAGGGACCCCGCTCTACAGATTCCGGAACAGGGGCGCCGGTGGTTGCCGCTACGCAACGGCAACCATCTACTGGGGGCGCTGTTGGTGGAAACCGCAGCCTCATCCTGGCCGGACTCTTTCTCCCAACGACTCGGCCGCCTGGCCACCGCCCTGGCCATCGCCCGCACCCTGGACCTGCGCTGTGAAAACATGGCGCTGGACCTGGACCACCTGCAGAAACAGCAAGCCGAGCAGGAGCATCGGTTGGCGGCTCTGATCCACCAGATGCGGAATCCCCTGGCGGCCCTGCGCACCATTTCCCAGTTGCTGCGTCGGCGGCTGGATCAGGATTCCCAACAGCAACACCTGGTCACCAGTCTGTTGGACGAGGGCCAGCAGTTGGAGCATTACCTCAAGGCGCTGGAACAGTTGCCCCGTCAGCGCCTGAGCACGGAACTGGAGCAGCCTCGCCTGCTGCCCCCCTTCCGCTCCAGTCAGGTGGATGGTCAGTTGCGGGAGCGTCTCCCCCCCCTGTTGCGCCGCGCCCGCTCCAGTTGTGAAGCCTCGGGACACCCCTGGCATCAGCCCGGCGACTGGCCCCAGTGGCAGGGGGACGTGGATGCCGTGGCGGAGATCCTTGCCAATCTCATTGAAAACGCCCTTCGCTATGCCCCGCCCCAAGCTCCCATCGGTTTTTGCTGGGCCACCAGCGCTGAAGTCGTGCAACTACTGTTGTGGGACGGGGGTTGCCCTATCCCTGAACCGGAACGGGAGCGGATTTTCCGCCAGGGCCAGCGGGGCGCCGCCGGCGCTGGTCACCAGGGCACGGGCTACGGCCTCAGCCTGGGCCGCCAACTGGCTCAGAGCCTGGGGGGCGCCTTGACGCTGATCACCCAGCCGCAGCTTCTGTGTCCCGAGGCCACACCCGAAGGCAACGGTTTCCTGCTCACCCTGCCGATTTCCCCTCAAACAACCCCCGTAGGCGCAACCAACACCAGGCCATAGAGCCAGACGCAGGCGGTGGCGCTCCACTCCAGCGTCGCCCCCAGACTGTCGCCGCTCTGGCCCCCCAGCAGACGGCCCAGGAGCAGGGTTACCCCGATGCTCGCCATGCCTCCCGGGAGGACCCAGAGGCCGAAGCCCAGGGTGAGGCACGCCAGAAGCAGACCGGCGGGCAGAAGTTCCCAGATCAGGTTCTGTTGTTGAGCGGCATGGCGGGCGCCGCTGCCCTCCTGTCGCAAGGGGGGCCACCAGGCCAGGGCCAGCAGCGGCGCCGTGCGGGCCCACACCGCCACGCTTGCCAGGACGGCCGCCATGGGTCCATCAGCCTCCGCCAGCCAGAGCCATCCCCCGAACCGCAACAGCAACAACGCCGCCACCGCCGTCACCCCCATGGCCCCCACCCGGCTGTCGGCCATGGCTTTTTGCTGGGCGGGGCCGGCGCTCAGGCCGTCAGCCGTATCCATGACCCCATCCAGATGCAAGCCCCCCGTGAGGCCCATCTCCGCAACCAGCAGCAGGCTGATGCCGCTGGCGATCGGCAGGTGTAACGGCTCCACCAACTGCCAGAGCAGTCCCTGGATCAGGGCAACGGCCCCACCCACCAACGGGGCGAAGCGGGCAATGCGGCCAAAGCTGGGCCGCACCCATGGCAGGGGGGGGAGGCGGGAATAGAACATCCAGCTTCCCGCCAGGTCGTTCCACCAGTGGCCGGGGCGTGGATCAGGCACGGGCTATGGGGCCAAATCCGGGCCGGCATTCCACGCCAGCCTAGGGTGCCACCCATGGGTTTTCGTTTTGTGATCCGCCATCGCTGCCCCGTGACCCAGGCGCGCCTGGGTCGACTGCAGACGCCCCACGGCCCGGTGGACACGCCCCGCTTCATGCCCGTGGGCACCATGGCCACCGTGAAGGGGCTGACCACAGAACAACTGGGCCAGACCCAGGCGCAGATGGTGTTGGCCAACGCCTACCACCTCCACCTGCAGCCCGGTGAAGACCGGGTTGCCGAGGCGGGGGGGCTGCACCGTTTCATGGGTTGGGACGGACCGATCCTGACGGACTCGGGCGGCTATCAGGTGTTCAGCCTTGCGGGCTGCAACCGGGTGGAGGACCAGGGCGTCACCTTTCGCTCCCCTCGGGACGGTCGCACCATCCGGATGACGCCGGAGCGCAGCATGGCCATCCAGAACCGCCTCGGAGCGGACGTAATCATGGCCTTCGATCATTGTCCGTCAGCGCAGGCCGATTGCCAGGAGGTGGAGGCCGCCACGGACCGCACCCACCATTGGCTGGAGCGCTGCATCGCCGCCCACGACAACCAGGATCAAGCCCTGTTCGGCATTGTTCAGGGGGGACGCCATGGGGAGTTGCGCCGCTGGTCGGCGGCCACCGTTTGCAGCCATGACCTGCCCGGCTTCGCCATCGGCGGGGTCAGCGTGGGGGAATCCACGGCGGACATCCACCGGGTGGTCAAACTGGCGGCGCCCCTCCTGCCTGAGCAAAAACCCCGCTACCTCATGGGTGTGGGTTCGCTGGCGGAGATGGCCCAGGCTGTGGCCCAGGGGGTGGATCTGTTCGACTGCGTTCTGCCCACGCGCCTGGGCCGCCATGGCGCCGCCCTGGTGCAAGGCGACGCCTGGTCGTTGAAACGGGCCTGCTTTCGCGATGACCACCGCCCCCTGGACAGCAGTTGCCCCTGCTGGACCTGCCGCCGCCACTCCCGCGCCTATCTCCACCATCTGGTCCATAGCCGGGAACTGCTGGCCGCAAGTCTTCTGAGCATCCATAACCTCACCCACCTGCAACGCTTCTGCAACGCCATGGGCCAGGCCATTGTTGAGGGAACGTTTGCAGAGCATTTCACCCCCTGGGATTCAGCCTCGCCGGCGGCCAACACATGGTAGTTTTCAGACTACGCCGCTCATCACGGAATCCGAACGCCATGGTCCAGCCCGCCCTCATCCTGGCCCAACTTCCGGAGGCTTATCAGCCCTTCGCTCCACTGGTGGACATTCTGCCGCTGATTCCCCTGTTCTTCCTGCTGCTGGCCTTTGTCTGGCAGGCTTCCGTCGGCTTCCGCTGAAACGGGCCGCCGCCCACTCCATCAGCACATGGCCTGAAAAAACAGGCAATTGCAGGATACGGGGCCAGCGCCCCGGCTCCTGCAGCAGGCGATAGAACCATTCCAACTGGAGCGCCTGCATGAGGGTTGGCGCTCGCCGTACAGAGCCGCTCCACACATCAAAGCTGCCGCCCACCCCCAGCCAGAGGCCATGGCCCAGGGGCCGCGCCTTGTCGATCCACAACTCCTGGCGCGGCGCCCCAAGACCCACGAACACCAGTTCCGGCTGCTGTCGCCTCAGATCCGCTTCCACCATGGGCCAATGGTCCGGTGGTTGATAGCCGTGGATGAGGCGCTGCAAGCGCAGTTGCGGGTGGCGCCGTTTCCAGAACCGGGCCGCCGCCTGAAGACGGTCGTCCCGCGCCCCCACCCAGGCCACCCGCCACCCCCGGGCGGCGGCATGGTCCAGCAGCATTTCCGCCAGGTCAATGCCCGGTTGGCGCCGCAGCCGATGGCCCTGGAGCCGCAACGCCCACACCACCCCTGCCCCGTCGGGAATCACCAGTTCAGCCCTCTGGATCACTCTGCGGAGGGGGGCATGGTTGCGGGCGGCCATGGTCATCTCGGCATTGAGGGTCACCACGTGGCCGCCAGAGCGGACCAGGGCTTCCGCCGCACTGAGGAGATGAGGGGTCAGGTGGACAGGCAGACCCAGCACCTCCGCCTTCAGGCATTCCCTTGGCGCCATCAGATGGGTTGATCCAGATGCATGGTGGGATTGTCCACGCTGCGCTCAATCCAATGGGCCAACTGCAGGGCGCGGGAGGCTTGCTGACCGTCCACTGCAGAAGCCTCCAGACCCCGCACACAGCGGAGAAAGTTCTCCAGTTCCGTATAGAGGGGTTCGATTGAGGTGGTGGACACCTCCTCAATGAAGCCGTCGTTGCGGTAAATCAGTTCCCCGTGATCAGCGGAATACCACTGGTGGGCGCGGCGGTGGATGCAGAGGGTGTGGTTGAGAAAGTCCGTCTCCACCAAAGTATTCCGGCAGTGGGCGCTGAGACTGCGAATTTTGTGATGGGCCATCTTGCTGGCCGTCAGGCTGGCCACCACCCCATTGCTGAAGCCCAGGGTGGCGTTGACATAGTCGATGGGCCCCGTGCCGCTGCGCCCACCGGCAGCGGCCAGGCGCGCCACTTTGGCGCCGGCCAGTTCCAACACCAGATCAATGTCGTGGATCATCAAGTCCAGCACCACGGACACATCGTTGGCCCGGTCTCCATGGGGGCTATGGCGACGGCTCTCCAACACCACCACCTCCTCGTTGGACACCACCTTGACCAGTTCCCGAAAAGCCGGATTAAACCGTTCAATGTGGCCCACGTGCAGGAGTTGCTGATGCTCTTCCGCCGCTGCATTCAAGTCGCGGGCCTCCTCCTGGGTGGCGGCGATGGGTTTTTCCATCAGGACATGGAGTTTGGCGCGGAGACAATCCATGCCCACCTGGTGGTGGAGCAGTGTGGGTACGGCAATGCAAACCGCCTCCACCTGGTGGAGCAACTCCCGATAGTCGTGGACCACCTGGCAACCGAACTGGTCCGTTGCCATGGCCAGGCGTTGGGGATCCGTATCCGCCACCGCCACCAATTCCGCATCCCGCAACAGGCTCAGGACCCGGGCATGGTGCCAGCCCATGTTGCCAATCCCGATCACGCCAACTCTGACGGGCTCCATGGCAGGCGCAGGAACAACGGGAGGTGCAACCAGGGTTCAGCCCCCTCAGTTGTACCCATTATGGGCCACCGGAAGCATCGGATCGAGGACTCCGGCCAGAGTGGCCAGGATTGCCTGGGGGCATGCGCAGTTCCACGTGGGTAATGCGGGGACCCTTGAGGCGTTGAACCACAAAGTGCAGTTCATGCCAATGAAGGCTCTCGCCCACAGCGGGGATGCGCTGAAACTGCTCCAGAAGGAATCCCGCCAAGGTGTGGTGTTTTTCCGACTGGGGCAGAGAGATGTTGAGCTGGCGGTTGATCTCGTCAATTTCCAGATCGGCAGCCACACACCAATGGCCTGGGGCCATGGTTCTCACGGCAACAGGTTGGCCATTGGCGGCATCCTCTTCTTCGCCGACGATTTCACCGGTGAGATCCGCAATGGTGACCAGACCTTCCGTGCCCCCATGGGTATCCACCACCAGCAGCATGGGGGTATCGTCACGAATCAGGGCCAGCAGCTCCGCCAAAGACGCGGTCTCCGCAATGCGCTGCAGGGGGGCAAGGTAAGGCCGCATGGGGGTGTCGCCCCGGATCTTCCCTTGCCCCAAGGGTCCGGCCAGGCTGCGGAGGTCCAGCAGGCCCTTCACATCATCCAGGGACTGGCCAAGGACGGGGAAGCGGGCATGGCGGGTGTTCTGCACCGCGGCCATAAGTTGCCGGAACGTCACGTCGGCAGGCAGGGTGACCATCTGTGAACGGGGAATCATCACTTCCCGAACCAGGGTGTCCCTCAGGGAAAACGCCCCCTCGAGAATGAGCCGCTCATCCGGTTGGAGTCCGGTGACGTTGTCGGTTTCAATCAAGGTTTCCAACTCGCCTGCCGACAGGGGTGGAGCCAGATCCTGCCAATTGTGGGGCAACCGGAACAGTGTGAGAAGACTCAGGCTGCAACGCTCCAGCACCCGCAGTGGACTATCCAGGAGGGTGATGGCCACCTGGAGTTGGGGGCCGAGGGCCAGAGCAGCCCGTTCCGGCTGGTGCAGCACCATGGCTTTGGGCAGCAGACTCGCGCCAAGGGCCACCAGCAGCGTCGTCACGCAGAGCAGCACGACCGTCAGCCAACTGCTCTGCAGGTGGAGCGGGAGCAGGTCCTGCGCCAACCAGCCCGCCAACCAACCCATGGCCAGCAAGGCAAAGCAACTGCCAAATTGGGTCAGGATCAGCGCGCGGAGTGGGCGGCGCTGCAGTCGTTCCACCGTGGCGGCCGCAGAGGGGTTGATGGGGGTGAGTTCCTGAACCTGGGTAGGTCGCAGGCGCAGCAGGGCCAGTTCTCCCGCCAGGCAAAAGGCCAGCACAGCCATCAGCAAGGGAATGAACAGCAACGGTGCGGCCAAGGCCATGGCTGAGCCCGAAGCAGGGCGGCTTGAGGCGGGGGTGTTGGCTAGGCTACCGGCTCAACCAGTCCAGTCAACATGGTCTTCCCAGCCGGTGCCCTCGTGCCCCGCCGCCGGTTCTGGTCTCGTCCTGTCGCCTGCCTGTTCCTGCTCGGGCTGACGGCCTGGGGTCTTCCGGCAGAGGTTTGGGCCGGCGATCCTTTCGAGAAAGTGTCTGTGGAAGATATTTCGCGCTTTGTCAAGACCGATCAGGCTGATCGCAACCTGGAGCTGTTGATCGACAATTCCGGATGGACCCGTGCCGAGTTGAGGGCCGGCTTGCAGAAGTCCTATCGGGTGAGCTTGGTGTCCATTGACCGCTTTCTGCGCTCCAGCACCGGCGAACGATTCCTCGACTTCGTCACACGCGGCTATGGGCCCCGCTCAGCCAACGTGGACCCATCCCAAGCCCTGCGGTCCGCCATCATCCAGGACGCCTCCGACCGCTCCATTAGCGCCCTGGGCATCATGGAGGCCCTGCCTGTGGACTTTTCGGTCTCCAGCGGTTTGTCCATCTGCGCCCAGCAGGTGGACATCTCGTCCCGGCAACGCACCTCCGCCCTCTCCTACTACCTGTTCCTGCCAGCCTGCCTTCGCGCCAGCCAGCATGTGCGCTGAGGGTGTAGCGCCCAGCAGCCCCAGGTGACAACTGTCCGGAACCGCCCATCCTTCCCTGTAACCGATGGCCCTTCTCCTTCTGGACAAGTTGACCATTCGCTACCCGCACCAACGTCAGCCGGCCTTGTTGAAGGTGTCTCTGGCGTTGGAATCGGGGGATCGTCTTGCCTTGGTGGGGCCGTCCGGCTGCGGCAAAAGCACCTTGGCCAGGGCCATCCTGGGCTTGTTGCCCCAAGGCAGCACCGGGGACGGCGTGTTGCAGGTGGCGGGCCGGGATCCCCGCCGCCTCCAGCCTCGACACCTGCGCCAGCTTCGCGGCGCCACCGTGGGGCTGGTATTTCAAGATCCCATGACCCGGCTCAATCCACTGCTCACCACTTGGGATCATCTGCTTGACCTGCTGGCTGCCCATCGGCCCCGTTGGCCCCGTTGCCGGTACCGGCAGAAAGCCCGCGACCTTCTGGAGCAGGTGGACATGCCCAGCCGCTGTCTGGATCAGTATCCCCACCAACTCAGTGGCGGGATGCGGCAGCGGCTGGGCATTGCCTTGACCATGGCCCTGGAGCCGGCCCTGGTGATCGCCGATGAACCCACCACCTCCCTGGACGTGGTGGTGGCCACCCAGGTGATGGCCGCCCTGTCCAATCTGTGCAAGCGGCAGGGTGCGGCTCTGCTGCTGATCACCCATGATCTGGCCCTTGCCGGCAGTTGGTGTTCGCGGATGGCCGTCCTGGGGGAAGGGCAGCTTGTGGAGGCCGGACCCGTTCAGCAACTGCTGGCTGCGCCCCGAACCCCCTTGACCCGCGCCCTGGTGTCCGCGGCGCGCCTCAAGGAAGGCCAAGCCAGCCCCAGGCGCGCCTCCACCCGCCCCCTGCTTCAGGTGACGGGCCTGCGCTGCTGGCATGCCTTGCCCGGCCCATGGCCTTGGCGACCCCGTTGGCTGCGGGCTGTGGACGGCATCGATCTGAACCTGGAAGCGGGAGAAACCATTGGCATCGTTGGCGCCTCCGGCTGCGGCAAAAGCACCCTTTGCCATGGCCTCGCCGGTCTGATGCCATTGCGGGGCGGCCAGGTGGCCTTGAATGGCCAGGCTGTGCTCCAGGGGCGTGGCGGACGGCGCCACCGCCAACTGCGGCGATGCTTGCAGATGGTGTTTCAAGATCCCCTGGCCTGCCTGAACCCTGCCATGACGGTGGAGGATGCCCTGCTGGATCCCCTCCTGATCCATGGCCTGGCCCACCGCAGAGGCGGCCGGGAAAAGGTTCTGGAAGCTCTTGCAGCGGTGGCCCTGACACCGCCGGAGGATTTTCTGGATCGTCTGCCCCGGCAACTCAGTGGCGGTCAGCAACAGCGGCTGGCCATTGCCCGCGCCCTCATCCTCAGGCCCTTGGTACTGCTCTGCGATGAACCCCTGGCCATGCTGGACGCCGTGACCCAGAAAGACATGCTGGAGTTGCTCCAGGATTTGCGGCGCCGCCTTGGATTGGGTCTGATTTTCGTCACCCACGACCTGGGCATTGCCGCATCCTTCTGTCATCGGGTCCTGGTGCTGGACGGCGGCCATGTGGTGGAGGAAGGTCCCGGAGATGCTCTCCTTGCCGATCCTCGGACCAGGGCAACACGCCAACTGGTGGCAGCCTGCCCCCGTCTGCCCCGGCCCGTCTGCCCCGTGACATGACCCGGGGTCGTCAGGATGGAACTCCGAACCGATTCGGATTCAGGGATGGATCACCGTTCATTGTCAAAGCGACCGGAGTTGTCCTGCTCGGCTTCCCATTGGGGGGTTGTGTTCTGATTCCGGTTGATTGGCGTGCCCCGGGGCGGCGGAGAGGGGCGCGGCGCTGATCGGGCCAGTTTCAGGTTGGGATCCTGATCAAAGGGCTCGGAACCCATTGCTGGCCGCCGCTGGCGACGGGCCACAAGGGGGCGGTTGGAACGATCAGCCGCCCGTCTTGCGCGGCCTTCTATACGCTGCTGGCGCTGGCTGCCGCTCAGGGGGCGCTCGGAACGGGAGGAGAACCGCTCCCCGGACGGCTCAAGCTGGGCCCTCCGGGGCGAAAGTCCGCGGCGGCTTGTGCGTCCTCCACTTGCACTTGAGCGTGGCGATTCCGGAACCTCCCGGTCCCAATCCTGTCTCGGGGGCAATGGGGGCGCGTCTCGCCACGGCGGCTCCTCTTCCGGGGCGCGACGGGTGGGGCGACGGGAGGGGGGGAATCCCAATCACCAGTCGCCAACGCAGGGCGGCGCCTGGGGGGGCGCTGCTCCAGGTTATCCCACTCGTCCAGTCTGGAGCCGATGGGCTGAACCGCACCCCGGGAGAGGGTTTCATTGCCTTCGGGGTCGTCCATGAACTCCCTGCGTCGCGCCTGCTCCGCCGTCACCCCCCGTAGACGCAGGCTCTCGTACACAAAGAACCCCGTTGTGGTGGCCAGGAGGAACTGGCTGAACTGCAAAATCGGATCCAGGCGCCAGCCCTGGAAAAACAGAATTCCTCCGCAGAGCAGACCCACGGCGGCAAAGAAAACGTCCGTGTCGCGAGACAGAGCGGGCTTATAGAAGCGCAGGGAATACAGCAGGGAGCCGCCAACCATCAGCACGATGCCGACGATGCTGACCCAGTTGAGGGAAGTGTTGACCATGAGGACCTCAGCCCAGGGGAGGAGCCGTTCCCCAGGTTAAGCACCCGGCCAGGTGACCGGGCTGCGCAACTGACAACCGTTAAAGGGGCACAGGCATCAGTTGCGGGTGACCTTATCCGCCTGGCTCACGAAGAGCAACGCCGCCGTGATGGGGATCACAACAATTACGGCGCCCCAGACCAGACTGCTCAGAAACGCTGAAAGAGATGGAGTCACGGAGGCTAACGCTCAACTTGCTCCAAGTGTAAGGGAGCGTCCAGCGCCAGGGCCGAAGTTGTTAAAGAACTGCTGATCTGCCCGGCGGACGGCCGGCATCACCCATGCCGCCGAAACTCCAGCAGCCGTGAAAAGTAGAACGGCGCACTGCAGAACAACCGACGATCCGTAGGCCGGAACCCGGCGGCGGCGGCGGCGGCCACAATGCCGGACTCCTTCAGGGCGTAGGCCCGGGTCGCTTTGCTGGCGCCGGGGAAGATGCTCCCGATGGCTTTCAGCAGGGCCAACGGCAGGCTGTAGGGGGCAAAACTCACGATCAGACGATCCTGGCTCAGGCCGGCCAGATGGCGCACCATGGCCTCTGCGGCTTTTTGGGGGTAGTGGATGAACACGTCCAGGCAGATAACGGTGTGGAACTCACCCCGCAGGGCTTCCAGATCAGCCACCTGAAACCTCGCCTGTTCGGAACTGACGCCAGCGGCGGCGGCCCGCTGTTGGGCCTCGGCCAACATGGCTTCCGACAGATCACTGGCGGTGATCCGCTGCGCGCCCATGGTCGCCAGGGGAAGGGTGAGGGAGCCCACGCCACAGCCGGCATCGCAGAAGCTGCGGGTCTTGACGTCGCCGTCATCCTGAAGCCAGTTCAGTACGGCGGTGACGGTTTTGTTGTGGCCATGGCGGATGTGCTCCTGCACCTTGTTCACGTCCCGGCTGTCGCTGTAGATGCGGCGCCAGCGCTCGAAACCGGTCCCGTTGAAATAGTTGCGCACCACCTCTTTCTCGTTGCCGGTGGCGCTAGGGTTGGATGGGACCATGGCGGGATGCAGGGGCACGGCCAGGGATCCTAAAGGTCGAATTGCCAAACCGTCAGCAGGGGCACCAGCAGTGTGGCCAGGATGGTCAGGGGAGCGCCGTAGCGCACCATGTCCTGGATGCGGTAGCCCCCTGGGCCAAACACCATCAAGTTGGTCTGATACCCGAAGGGGGTGATGAAGCTCCAGCTTGCGGCAAAGACGATGCACACCACACAGGCCATGGGATCAATCTGCAGATCCAGGCCGATGCGGGCAGCCACCGGCAGCCAGAGCACCACCGCGGCGGCATTGCTCATCACTTCCGTGGTCAGGGTGGTGATCAGATAAATGGTGACCAGCACCCCGTAGGCTGGCCAGTCCCCGGTCAGGTTCACCAGTCGGGTGGCCATCTCCTCCGCCAGGCCGGTTTTCACCAACGCCGCGCTGAAACCGTACAGGGAGCCCACCAGCAGGATCAACTCCCACCGCACCGCCTGTTGCAGGTCGCCAGGGCGAAGGCTGCCCACCGCCACCATGGCCACCACCCCCAGACAGGCCGCCGCCACCAGGGGCATGATCCCCAGGCCGCTCAACACCAGGACGAACAGACCAATGAGGATGGTGGGGTACTTTTTGGCGGTGGTGGGCAGTTCGTGCTCAATCTTGTCCATCACCACCAGATCACTGCTGGCCTGGAGACCCCGCAGACTGTCCAGAGGGGCCTGGAGCAACAGCACGTCCCCGGCCCGCAACACCACCTGCCCCAACCGTTCCCGCACCAGTTCCTGACCACGGCGCAGGGCAATGACGGTGGCATTGAAGCGCTGCCGAAACCGCAATTCCTGCAGCGAGGCCCCGGCCAGGAAGGAGCCGGCGGGCAGCAGCGCCTCCACCATCCGCTGGGTGGCTGTTCCCTCAACACCTTGCCCCCCGGATGCTGCTGGCGCCGCCAGGCTCACGGTGTGCTCCTGCTGCAACCGCAGCAGATCCGCCCGGCTGCAACGCAGCAGCAGGCGGTCCCCACCGCTGAGCACCCGATCCGCAAAGGGGGGCGAGAAGCGCTCGCCCCCTCGTTGCAACTCCAGAACATCCACGTCAAAACGGCGCTGCAGACGGCTGTTGTGCAGGGTCTGCCCCACCAGGATGGAGTCGGCAGGCACCTCCACCTCCGTCAGGTAGCCGTCACGGCTGAGGCTGGCCAGCAGTTCCAGCCCGTCACGGTTCCGCTCCGGCAACAGATGGGGCGCCACCCAGATCAGGTAGGCGCCGCCCAGCAGGTACAGGGGCAGGGCAATGGGGGTCAGCGTAAAGAGTTGGAGCCCTCCGTCGAATCCCATCTCCTCGCCCACACTGCGGCTCAGGTCGTTGGCCAGCAGGTTGGTGGAGGTGCCGATCAGGGTGAGGGCGCCCCCCAGGATGGTGGCGGTGGAAAGGGGCAGCAACAGGCGCGACGGCGGCAGGCCGCGGCGCTGACACCAGGCCTCCACCACCGGGATCAAGGTGGCGACGATGGGAGTGTTGGCCAGGATGCCCGCCAGGGGACCGATGGCCACCACAAACAACTGGATCAACTGGCGGGGCTGCTTCATGCGGTTGCCCCCCATCAACTCCCGCAAGCGATCCAGGGCGCCACTGCGGAACAACCCGGCCGAGAGGGCAAACATGGCCAGCAGGGTGATCACCGCGGGGCTGGCAAAGCCGGCCAGAGCCTCGGCAGGGGAGAGCACCCCGCTGGCCATGAGCAGCCCCATGGCCAAGAGACCCACCACCTCCGGCGGCAACGCCGCCGTGATGAACAGGACAATGGCCAGCACCAGGATCAGCAGGGTGATGAGGGCATCCATGGGAGGCTCGGCAGCCCTTCACTCATGCCTCCATCATGCCCGTTGCCGTGTTGGCCGGGAAGGATTGTGTGCGTTGCACCAGGATGCAACGGATTCCAGCCGCCCGGGCCCCCTGCGCGTCCGCCTTTGCATCCCCCAGGTGCCACACCTGGTGGGGTAACAGCCCCAACCGCTCCACGGCCATGTGAAACAACCGGGGATCAGGCTTGGCCACGCCGCAACGGCTTGAGATCACCACAGCCGTGAACCAGTGGCGCAACCACAACCTCTCCAGCAAGGAATCCAGACGTCTGTCAAAGTTGCTCACCAC
>NZ_JENA01000021.1 GCF_000586015.1 Candidatus Synechococcus spongiarum SH4
CCAAGGTCATCAAGACGGTGAAGCCGCGGATCGCCGGCACGGGAGGGCCACTGTTGGCAGCGGGACAGCGCAACATGGCCGTGACCGTGAACAGGAGCGTCATGGTGGTCAACGGCCAGGCCAGGGGAGCGGAGCGCCCCACCAACGCTCCCACCGCGTCCCCTGTCATCACCAGCGGTTGAACGTATTGCAAGAGGAAAAAGGCCAGCACGTCCCGCTTGAACCGTGATTTGAGACGAGGACTCAGCAGCGCGGGCCAGTAGTCGAAGAAGCGTTGCAGTCCCCCTTCCGCCCAGCGCTGATGTTGCCGCCAAAGGGGGCCGACGGAACTGACCGCTTCCTCGGCCACCGGTGGGTTCCACACCACGGCAATGGGGACACCGTGAAGCTGGAGCCGCATGGTGAGGTCCAGGTCATCGGTAATGGTGGCTTCATTGAAGCCGCCACAATGCAACAGGGCCTGGCGGGGAATGATCTGGCCGTTGCCCCGCAACTCGCCACAGCCTTGATGGGCAATGCGACCCTGCTGGATCAAGGCATCCACCGCCATCTCGACAGCTTGAACCTGGGTGAGCAGGTTGCAGTCCGCATTATGCACCGCCTTGCGCAACTGAAGCGCACGGCTGCTGTCCTGCAAGAAAGGGCGCAAGCGCTCCAGCAGTTCCGGGTCAACCTGGGCATCGGCATCCAGCACAAGAACCCACTCCCCCTGCAGGTGGGGCAGCACCGTGTTCAGGGCGCCGGATTTCCACCCCTTGGCTCCCGGGGGACGGTGGATCACGTGAAGACTGCGGCGCCGCTCCTGCAGGCGATCCAGAATCTCTCCGGTGCCATCCACGCTGCCGTCATCCACAATCCAGACCTGCAACTGCTCCTCGTCATGCCGTATGGCCAGCAGGTTGTCCACCAGTTTCTCGATCACGGCAGCCTCGTTTTTGGCCGCCACCAGCACATCGACCCGGAGAGATCCGGATGGGTTCGTGATTGGCCCCGGCGGCGCCGGGAGCGACGAAGACCAACTCTCGGGTTGCCCTGACGCTGTGGGGAAAATATGGCGCCCCAGCAGCAGAGCCGCCACCAGCGCGGGCCAGGGGCCAACCTGGAGCCAGTGGGGCAGTAATCCCAGCAGAAGAGACGTGGCCACAAACAGGGCCGCCTTGCGGCGACGACCTCCTCCCCAATAAGCAACGGGATTCATTGGCACCCTGAAACCTTAGACTCTCCTGCTTCGTAGCGGCCGCCCCAAGGGGGGCAAACCATGGCCTTAATCATGCCACATTTAACGTGGGTTAAAATAATTCCCCTCTGCTGAACGTCCCAGCCATGCCCAAGCTCAAAACCCGCCGCGCCGCGGCCAAGCGTTTCCGGATCACGGGAACTGGTAAGCTGCAGCGTCGTCATGCGTTCCGTAATCACCTGCTGGGCCATAAGAGTTCCAAGCGCAAGCGCTTCCTGGCCACTTCAGCAACGGTGGACCCCACGGATCGTGATCGGGTCCAAGGAATGCTGCCCTACGGCAGTTGACCCACACACTTGACAGCGTCCCGAATTATCCCAGGAATTCCGACCCATGAGCCGCACCAGAAGAGGCAATGTTGCCCGTAAACGCCGCCAGAAGATCTTGAAGCTGGCCAAGGGCTTCGTGGGATCCAACGGCGCCCTGTTTCGTACCGCGAACCAGCGGGTGATGAAGGCCCTCAGCAATGCCTACCGGGATCGCCGCCGCCGCAAGCGTGATTTCCGGCGTCTGTGGATCGCCCGGATCAATGCCGCTGCCCATGGCCATGGATTGAGCTACAGCACCTTCATCGGCGGCTTGAAAAAAGCCGATGTGCGCCTGAACCGCAAAATGCTGGCCCAGTTGGCCGTTCTGGATCCCGCCAGCTTCGCAGCCGTAGCCGCCGCTGCCCAACCCTGAATCATCCCAAGCTCCAGCCGTCATGGATTCCCCTCTGCCTTCCCTCTACCTGGTGGGCCTGGTGGTCTTGCTGGCCATCCTCAGCGTTGTCGTCGGCATCCAGGTGTGGAAGGTGCGGCGTGATGAAGCAACGCTTCAGCGACTGCAACAGCAACTCCGCGACGGCAAGGCCGACCCCGTGACGCTTTACGAGCTGGGGTCCGTGCAACTGCGCAAGCGTCTCTTCCCCCAGGCGGTGGCCACCCTGGGCAAGGCAGCCCAGGGGGCAGGCCAGGAGCCCTCGGAAGGGCAGGCGCTCATTCATAACGCCTTGGGCTATGCCCTGGCGGCCCAGAAGCAGTACGCCCAGGCCATCCGTCACTACCGCAAGGCCCTGGAGGCCAAGCCGGACTATCCCGTGGCCCTCAACAACCTGGGTCATGCGCTGGAGCGTCGACAACAGCGGCAAGAAGCCGCCAAAGCCTATGCTCAAACCCTGGCTCTGGATGCCGGCAATCCCGTTGCCAAGCGCCGTCTGCAGCGCCTGGAGAAAGCCCTGGCATCTACCCTGGACCAATAACGCCTTTGAATGAACGGTCTTGTCTTTCTCCAGCACCATTGAGGACCAGCCACTGCGGATTGCAGGACGCTCCTTCAACAGCCGCCTGCTGACGGGCACAGGGAAGTATTCCGACCCGGCAACCATGCAAGCCAGCCTGGAGGCCAGTGGTTGCCAGATGGTCACCGTGGCGGTGCGGCGCGTACAGAGCGGTGCGGCAGGCCACCGGGGGCTCATGGATGCCATTGACTGGTCCCGGTTGTGGATGCTGCCCAACACCGCGGGCTGCGCCACTGCGGAAGAGGCGGTCCGCACAGCCCGCCTGGGGCGTGAGTTGGCGCGACTGGCGGGGCAGGAGGACAACACTTTCGTGAAGCTGGAGGTGATCCCCGACCCCCGCTACCTGCTGCCGGATCCGATCGGTACGCTCCTGGCCGCCAAGCAACTTGTCAAGGAGGGCTTCAGTGTTCTGCCTTACATCAATGCCGATCCACTGCTGGCCCGTCGCCTGGAGGAGGTGGGCTGCGTCACGGTGATGCCCCTCGGCTCCCCCATCGGCTCCGGGCAGGGGTTACGCAACCGTGACAACATCCGCTTGATGATCGAGGGGGCCGGGGTGCCCGTGGTGGTGGATGCCGGCATTGGCGTTCCCAGTGACGCTGCGGAAGCCATGGAGTTGGGGGCCGATGCCGTGCTCATCAACACCGCCATTGCCCAGGCCGGCGCCCCGGTGGCCATGGCCAGGGCAATGGCCCTGGCCACCCAGGCAGGGCGCCTTGCCCACGTCGGTGGTCGGATGCCTCAACATCAAGAGGCTGTTGCCAGTTCACCGCCCCATGGCCGCATCGGCGGCTGAACCGGGCACAGGAGTCGGACCCTGTAAAGTCTCGCAACAGTGAAGGGCCGGCCGGCCATGGGATCCACAATTCGCCATACATTCGCCCCCAGTGTTCTTCTTGACATGCCATGACCGTCACCCATGAGGATGGAGGCCGCCTCAATGCGTTTGCCCGTGAGCCCAAGATGGTGATTGCCGAACCGCTCACCGGTGCGGAGCAGCGCCAGCGGCTCCGGCTCTATGGCCTGGGTGCGGGTCTGGTGGTGGTCATGGTGGCCATCACAACCTGGGTGAGTCGTGGTCTGGTGTAGCTTGCCAAGCTGGAACGCCCTTGGCTGGAGAGGCACGCGTGAAGGTTCTTGTTCTTGGTGGTGATGGCTTTTGCGGCTGGCCCTGTGCCCTGAACCTTGCGGACCAGGGACATGACGTTGTCATCGTCGACAACCTCAGCCGCCGCAAAATTGACGTTGATCTGGGCGTCACGTCCCTGACCCCCATTGCCACGGTTGAGGACCGGCTCGGGGCTTGGCAGGAAACGGGGGGGCAGCCCATTGGCTTCGTGCTTCTGGATCTGGCCCGGGAGTATGAGCGGCTGCTGCAACTGCTGCGGGACGAGGCCCCTGAGGCAGTAGTCCACTTCGCCGAGCAGCGGGCAGCGCCCTACTCCATGAAATCCGCCGCCTGCAAGCGCTACACCATCGACAACAACGTCAACGGTACCCATAACCTGCTCTGCGCCATTGTGGAGAGCGGTCTGGACGTGCATGTGGTTCACCTGGGCACCATGGGGGTCTATGGCTACGGCTCCCATCGGGGCGCCACCATTCCCGAGGGCTACCTCACCGTGGAGGTGCCCCAGCCGGACGGCAGCCGCTTTACGGAGCAGATTCTGCATCCCGCCAATCCGGGCAGCGTCTACCACATGAGCAAAACGCTGGATCAACTGCTGTTTTTCTATTACAGCAAGAACGACGCCCTCCGCATTACGGATCTGCACCAGGGCATTGTCTGGGGAACCAACACGGAACTCTGTGGAAAAGATCCCCGGCTGATCAACCGCTTTGACTACGACGGGGACTATGGCACCGTGCTCAATCGCTTTCTGATGCAGGCAGCCATCAACTACCCCCTCACCGTTCACGGCACCGGCGGACAGACCCGGGCCTTCATCCATATCCGCGACTCGGTCAAGTGTGTCCAACTGGCCCTGGACAATCCCCCAGCCCCTGGGGAGAAGGTGAAAATCTTCAACCAGATGACGGAAAGCCATCAGGTGGCTCACCTGGCGCAGAAGGTGGCGGACATGACAGGGTCCCAGGTGGCTTACCTGCCCAATCCCCGCAACGAGGCCAGGGACAACGACCTGATCGTGGACAATCGCTGTTTTCTGGATCTGGGCCTGGAGCCCACCACGTTGGACGATGGCCTACTGACGGAAGTGGTGGACATTGCCCGTCGCTACGCTGAGCGTTGTGACCGTCGGCGGATCCCCTGCACGTCCGCCTGGACGCGAACCCAGGCAGAGGCCATCAACCCATAGCCGTGCATATCGCATTCTTCACCGAGACCTTCCTGCCCAAGGTGGACGGGATCGTTACCCGGCTTACCAAGACCATTGAGCACCTGACGGCGGCTGGGGACGAGGTGCTGGTGTTCTGCCCGGAGGGGGCGCCCGCCTCCTATTGCGGCGCCCGGGTGATGGGGATTCCTGCCGCACCCCTTCCCCTGTACCCGGAACTCAAGCTGGCCTTGCCCCGCCCTGTGGTGGCCGAAGCCATCGACCACTTCCATGTGGACGTGATCCACGTGGTCAATCCCGCCATCCTGGGATTGGGGGGAATCTGGCTGGCCAGAACCAAGGCCATTCCCCTGGTGGCCAGCTACCACACCCACCTGCCCAAATACCTTGAACACTACGGGCTGGGCATGTTGGAGCCGCTCCTCTGGGAACTGCTCAAGGCGGCTCATAACCAGGCCAGCCTCAACCTCTGCACCTCCACCGCCATGGTGCAGGAACTTTCCGAGCGGGGGATTCACAACATCGACCTCTGGCAACGGGGCGTGGATACGGATGCGTTTCAGCCGGGGCTGGCCTCGTCCCGGCGGCGGCGACAGTTGTTTGGTTCCCACCAGGAGGGGGATCCTCTGCTGCTCTACGTGGGCAGGCTCTCGGCGGAAAAGCAGATTGAGTCCATTCTCCCTGTTCTCAAGGCCCTGCCCCGGGCACGGCTGGCCCTGGTGGGGGACGGTCCCCATCATCAGCAACTGGAAAAAACCTTTGCCGGCACGGCCACCCGTTTTGTGGGCTATCTGCGGGGGGAGGCCCTGGCCGGGGCCTATGCCAGCGCGGATGCTTTCCTCTTCCCATCCAGCACGGAAACCCTGGGCCTGGTGTTGCTGGAGGCCATGGCGGCGGGCTGCCCGGTTGTGGCCGCCCGCCGTGGCGGCATCCCCGACATCGTGACCGACGGGGAGAACGGCTGCCTCTATGACCCGGATCAGGCTGACGGGCTTCTGCAGGCCACCCGCCGCCTGCTGGACAACAGGGAAGGCCATCAACAGATGCGGTTGGCGGCCCGCCGTGAAGCGGAGCGCTGGGGCTGGCGGGCCGCCACGGCGCAACTACGCGGCTACTACAAGCAGGTGTTGGCGTCCGCCACCCGGAAGACGGAAGAAAAAGCCTTGTGATCAGGCAGCTTTAACCTTTAGTCGTCCGGGAAAGATTGATAGTTGACGATACGGGCAAAGGCGTCAGGGTCGAGGGAGGCGCCCCCCACCAGCACCCCGTCAATGTGGGACTGATGCATCAGCTCATCAATGGAGCCGGGTTTTACGGAGCCGCCGTACTGGATGGTCAAGTCCGGATCGCCTGACCATTGGCGGATCAGCCCGCAGATGCGGTTGGCCTCCGAAGCGCCACAGGTCCGTCCTGTGCCGATGGCCCAGAGGGGTTCATAGGCCACCACCAGGGAGTCCAGTTCCAGGCCGTGGAGCCCGGCATCCACCTGGCGGTGAATCACTGCGTCCGTTTCACCAGCCTGCCGTTGCTCCAGGCTTTCCCCAATGCAGACAATGGGCGTGAGCCCTTCCTTTTGCGCCGCATGGGCCCGACGGTTGACCACCTCGTCGGTTTCACACCAATACTTGCGCGGCTCGCTATGGCCCACAATCACGTAGCGCACCCCGTGTTCCGTCAGCATGGGGGCGGAGATCTCGCCCGTGTAGGCCCCATTCCCATCCCAATGCACGTTCTGAGCACCCAGACGAATGCGGCCGCCGTGCATGGCGCCGCTGAGACTGGACAGGGCCGTAAACGGCGGGACCAGGATGACAGTCCGGTCCGTAGGGGTTTCTGTGACCTGAGGGAGGAAATCTTCAAGAAAACGCAGGGCGGCTGCACAGGTCATGTGCATTTTCCAGTTCCCCGCAATGAAAGCCTGGCGCACGAAAAACGATGATTCCGTTGCCAGCTTACCAGCGGCGGAGCAGCCCGGCTCACCGCTGGGGCGTTCCTACATCCCGGGCTGGTCCCCTTGCGAAGGCTCAAGAGAGGCGATGATGACCATGGCAATCAGCAGAGCCTGACTCAGGGCCAGGGTTACGGCCACAGCCAGTTCCAACAGCGCCAGGGTCCAGGCCATGGCTGTGACCATCCTGCTCTTCAGTTGGTTGTCCTGTCCCTGGGCGGGGGCTGACGAACCCCTGAAGGCAATCGCTCCTCCGGCATCCATTACCAACGGACTCAGGCCAATCATGCTCATACTCGTAAGGGTTGTCGTCAGTTTACAGGCCTTCCCCGCAGCTTGAGACAATGGTGGTCACATCCATTCAAGTTGTCCCCTGGAGACCCCTTGCGCCATGTCCGGCCCATCCACCTTCGAGCAGATCATCACCACCCTGAACGGCTTCTGGGGGGAACAGGGCTGCGTCCTGCTCCAGCCCTACGACACGGAAAAAGGCGCTGGCACCATGAGCCCCCACACCTTTTTACGGGCCCTGGGGCCGGAGCCCTGGGCCGTGGCCTACCCGGAGCCCTGCCGGCGACCCGGGGACGGACGCTACGGGGATAACCCCAATCGGGCCCAGCACTATTTCCAATATCAGGTGCTGATCAAACCCTCTCCCGCCGGCGTCCAGGAAACCTATTTGCGCTCCCTGGAGGCCCTGGGCATTGCCTGCGAGCGCCATGACGTTCGTTTTGTGGAGGACAACTGGGAATCGCCAACCCTGGGGGCCTGGGGCGTGGGTTGGGAGGTGTGGCTGGACGGCATGGAGATCACCCAGTTCACCTATTTCCAGCAATGCGGTGGACTGGACTGCTGTCCGGTCTCCGTGGAAATCACCTACGGGCTGGAGCGGTTGGCCATGTACCTGCAGGAGGTGAACAATCTCTGGGATCTGCGCTGGAACGACCACTTGCGCTACGGCCAGATCTGGCTGGAGCAGGAGCGGCAGCAGTGCCGCTACAACTTTGTTGCCAGTAATCCCCAGCGCCTTCTGGAGCTCTTCCGGCTCTATGAGGCGGAAGCCGGTCAACTGGCCGAGCAAGGCCTGGCTGTTCCGGCCCTGGACTGGGTGCTCAAATGCAGCCATTGCTTCAACCTGCTGGATGCCCGGGGCGTGATCTCCGTAACGGAGCGACAGCGCACCATCATGCGCATCCGCAAGCTGGCGGCGGCGGCGGCGGCGGCCTGGCAAAGGGAACGGGAGGCCCTGGGCTACCCCTTGTTGACGTGAATGGGAAGATAACCGGAGCCGGGATTGGGTCGCTATGGCCATGTCGTCAACCGCCAGTGTGGGCATTCCACGGGAAGTCAAACGGGATGAGCGGCGGGTGGCGCTGACCCCGGACGCCGCCCGGGAACTGACCCGCCATGGTCTGAAGGTATGGGTGGAACGGGGGGCCGGGAAGGAGGCGGGCCTCGCGGATGAGGAGTTTGCTGCGGCTGGGGCGGTTCTTGTTGACGCCGCCGCCGCCTGGTCGGCCAACGTGGTGGTCAAGGTGAAAGAGCCCCAGCCCGAGGAGTACCGGTTTCTGCGGGAAGATCTGGTGCTCTTCACCTATCTGCACCTGGCGGGCTATCCAGCGGTGGCCCAGGCCTTGATGGCGGCAAAGGTTACGGCCATTGCCTATGAAACCGTGCAGATGGGAGACGGCAGCCTGCCGCTGTTGTCCCCCATGAGCGAAATTGCTGGGCGGCTGGCCGCCCAGGTGGGCGCCAGTCTCCTGGAAAAGCCCCATGGGGGTCCCGGGATCCTGATCGGAGGCTGCACGGGGGTCCAACCGGCCCGGGTGGTGGTCCTGGGGGCCGGCACCGTGGGCTGGAGCGCAGCCCGCATTGCCGCTGGCATGGATGCCGAGGTGTTTCTCCTGGATCGCTCTTCGGCCCGGCTCCGCCAGTTGGAGGCCGAACGCCGCGGCCGGATGGTGAGCTTGATGAGCAGTCAGACCACCATTGAGCGTCTGGCGCCCACAGCCGATCTCCTCATCGGCGCCGTGCTGACTCCCGGCGGCCGCGCCCCGACGCTGGTGGATGAACAGTTGGTGCAGCGGATGACCCCCGGCTCGGTCATTGTGGACGTGGCCATTGATCAAGGTGGCTGCATCGCCACCAGCCGGGAGACGGTCCACACCGACCCGGTGCGCACCGTCCATGGCGTGGGGCACTATGCGGTGGGCAATATGCCCGGCGCCGTTCCCCGCACAGCCACCCAGGCGTTGGTGAGCGTCACTCTCCCCTACATCCAGGCCATCGCCGGGAGCGGATTGCGGCAGGCGGTCACCGGGAAGCCGGAACTCCTGGGGGGCGTGAACACTGCGGACGGCTCTGTCTGCCACCCGACCGTTGCCAGGGCCCTGGGGGTTGAGCAGCGCCATCCCATGGCCTGCCTCGGCTAAGGGCCAGGGGGCGGGGGACCGTCACGCCTCGGGTTTGAAGCGTTTCAGGATGCCTGGCTGTGGGCGGCTGGAGCGCGCATGGACCCCCGATTCGGAGGGGCGTCCCATGGGTCTTCTGCTGTTGGGCAGCCTCCCCCGTCCACCCTGCCCTCTGCCCATCCGTCCACGGGCTATGGGCTGAATGACGTCGTAGCGCTCCACATGGAGACTCTGCCCACGGCGCTTCAGGTGCAGACTGAGGAAGTGGCGCAAGGCGCGGGGCGGCACAACCCCATGGAGCATCAGCTTGAAGCTACGGGCGCGCTTGGCGGCATTGATGCGCGGCTGCTGGCGGATTCTGACCAGCAACTGTTGCGTCTCGGGGTCTGTAAACATCAACTCGCCGCGCACGGAAAAGTAGCCGTCAGGCGGCTCGGGCTCAACAGCCTTCGGTGGCCGTGCAGTGTCCTGCGGGGTCTCGTCCTGTGGGGCCTGATCAGCGCGATCCAGCAGGCTGGGCTCCCAGATGCCCATCACTTGCAGGTGAAGCCTGCCCTTGTCCTTGTCACGATTGCGGGGGTAGCACACCCAGAGATGGGGCTGGTCCAGGTCCACGTACCGCTGCACCAGATGGATCATGCGGCCAAGAAGAACAGCCTCCAGTTGGGTGTCGTCCATGGCATGGATCACCCCGGCGGTCAGGCAATCCGGACCTTCCGGGCTATAGGTGCCGCGCACAAGTCCGATGGCTCGGAACTGTAGAGGGTCCGTCACCGGTGAAATGGGTTGTTTTCTCATTCCCAGCCTGGATTTCCGCCCTAGGACACAGTTTAATCCTGCCAGACCGTATCAGCCGCCCGCCGTGCAACGCGCCATCATTCTGTTGCTTCGAGGCGTGTTGTTCAGCGGCGGCTATGCCGGTATGTTCGTCTTGGGTTGGTTCGTGGCCAGCGACACCCCCGCCGAGGTGGCCAGCCCGGCCGCCAGCCCGGCCGGGCAACAAAAAGTTGTCAATCTCCAGAGGAAGCTGAACCGTTTGCCGGATGATCCGGATTTGTTGTTGGAGTTGATCACGACCCAGCTTCAGCAAGGGGATCTGCAGGCTGTCTATGACCACCTGCAAACCCTGCGCCAGCAGCATCCGCAACGCTGGCGGTTTGGCTTGCTTGCGGCCGAGTTGCTGCGCGCCAGCGGCGAACTGGCGGCGGCCGAACAGCAGACGCAACGGCTTCTTGCCGTGGACCCCGACAACCTTTCCCTTCTGCGGCTCTATTGCCGCATCCTGCTGGAACGGGGGGAGCCCGCCCGGGCGGAGGCCATGGCGGAAGCCGCCTGGCAACGGATTCGGAGCCTGGAAAACCCAGGGGAGCAGGACACGGTTGATGCTGTGCCCTATGGGTTGCTGTTGGCGGACGTGCGCCGTTCCCGGGGTGACGTGGACGCTGCGGATCAACTGTTGGAGCAGATGATTGACCGCTCGAAGCGCAGGAGGACGGATCCACGCCCCCTCATTGCCCAGGCCATGCTCCGTCAGGACAACGGAGACCTTGAGGCTGCTCAGCAATTGCTGGCGGAAGCTCGCCAGCACGGCGACTCCACCACCATCCAGTGGCTGGACATCCTGTCCCGCAGGTGGAGCCTGGAGTTGACCCGTGCCCCCATGCACGCCCCTCCTCAAATCCCTGGCGTCCCGCCGGCACTCACCACGCCGTAGGGGTCCAGGGCATGTTTGATGGCCAGCATCACGTCCGCAGCAGGCTGACGCTGCCATGGGGGCAGCGGCGAGGGGGTGGCGCCCTGGGGCTGCACCAGAATCGTCAGGAATCCCCCATGGGTGGTGAGGCGGTTCCGCAGACGGAGCACCTGCTCAACGGTGAGCGCGCCAACGGCATAGCCCAAGCCGGTGGCCAGACCCGCCTGCCAGCACAACCCCGTGGGGCTGGTCTCCAGCATGAGGCGGGCCATGGCTGCGGGGCGGCAGCCCAGATGCAGGAGCCACTCGCCAGGCTCCGGCGCCCGCGCCAAGGCCACCTGGGGCCAGTTGGCCAGGGGTTGCATCCGTCCGGAGTCCCCCAGTTGTGTGGCCAGCGCCTGCTCCTGCGCCGTGATGGCGTCCTGGGAAATACTGGCCAGACTCACCACCAGGCACAGGTCACCCTCCAGAACGCCCCCACACCCCAGCCGTCTTGCCATGGCCGGACTCCACCAGTCCATCCGCTCCGGGGTGAGACAGGAGCGCAGCAGCCACTGGCGGAGTTGGCCCATGGTCTCCCGGGCGCCGCTAAGGAGCAGGTGCCGCCGCCGGGAGGGCATGGGGTAGGTGCGCAGGGTCAGACGGGTGAGCAGCGCCAGGGATCCCCAGGAGCCACAGAGCAGTCGCATGAGGTCATAGCCGGCCACGTTCTTGACCACACGGCCCCCCGCCTTGGCTGTCACGCCGTCAGCACGCACAAAGCCCACCCCGATGAGTTGATCCCGGATGCCCAGATAGCGATGGCGCAGACCGGCGGAGAGACCCCGGGCCACCAGGCCGCCGACGGTGCCCGGGCTGGTGGCTGGCGGAGGGTCCACCGCCAGCCACTGCCCCTGTTCCGCCAGGGCGGCCTGCAACCAGCCCAGGGGCAGCCCCGCTTCCACCTCGATGGTGAAATCTTCCACGCTGTGGCGGAGGATTCTGTTGTTGGCGGCAAGGGAGACAACCTGGCCGCCCCACGGCAAAGGCTGACACCAGTGCAGATGTTCCCCCAGCCCGGCAGGGCGCCAGGGCTGACGGGCCCCATGGAACTGGCGCAGAAGGTCGGGAACCTCCTGCAACGTGGGCCGCAGCCATCCACGGGTGATTGCGGCTGTTCTCATCTCGCGTCCCAGCGCCAACGACCCCGGTGCCAATGAGCAAGTTGATTGTCATTGATGATGACCCCACAGGCTCCCAGACGGTTCACAGTTGCCCACTCTTGTTAAGTTGGGGTGTGGAAACGTTGGTGGAGGGGCTCCGGCACCCCGCCCCCGTCCTCTTCATCCTGGCCAACACCCGCGCCTTGCCCCGCCGGGAGGCGGAGGTTCGTCTTCGCCTCATCTGCCGCAACCTGCGCCAGGCATTGAACCGGTTGAATCTGGAGGATTGGCAGGTGGTGAGCCGGGGGGATTCCACCTTGCGGGGCCATTTCCCGCTGGATGCCCAGGTGCTCGGCCAGGAGTTGGGACCGTTTGCGGTGGTGTTCCTGTTGCCGGCGTTTCTACCGGGTGGCCGCACCACCGTTGACGGCCGTCACTTTCTCCATGGCCGACCCGTCCACCTCAGCAGCTTTGCCCGGGACAGCCGCTTCGGCTACGCCACCAGCTTCCTGGCGGCATGGGTGGAGCAGAAGAGCGGCGGGCGCATTCCCCAAACGACGGTCACGGGACTTCACTGGGAGGAGGACGACAATCCCGGCCGCCTCCTGACCCGTCTGGCGGCCCTTCCCCAGGGGGCTGTAGTGACCGTGGACGCCAGTGAGCCGGAACACCTGCGCCGCTTTGGCCGGCTGATACGACAACGGCGGCAACAGGGGCATCAAGACCTGTGCTGGGGGGCCGCCAGCCTGATTGACGCCCTGGTGGATCCCGGCCCCCAGACCCTAACCGGCAGGGATTGGGCGGGTCTGCGGCGGCGGGATGCCCGGGGACTTCAACCGGGGGTGATTCTGGTGGGCTCCCACCAGCCCGGCGCCGACCGCCAACTGGCCAGACTGCTCACGGCCCAGTCCGTCAAAGGTCTGGAGATCTCCCTTGCGTGTCTACGGCAGGGGACGCCGGCCCCATCCCTGGCCGCGGCGCTGGCCGCTGCCCTGGGGCGCACCCTGCAACAGGAGCGCCGCACAGTGGCGCTCTACACCAGCCGTGGCGAACGGTTGCGGGGCGACGAGGCGGGACAACTGGCCCTGGCCAAGGCCGTTGCCCAACTCCAGGAGACGGTGCTGGCCCCCCTGTGTTCCAGCCTGGGTTACGTGATCAGCAAGGGGGGAAGCACCAGCGACACCCTGTTGCGTCGTGTGC
>NZ_JENA01000022.1 GCF_000586015.1 Candidatus Synechococcus spongiarum SH4
GGGTCTTCACAGAAGCGAGGGAGTCAGAGTGAGCCTAAGTTCCCGCTGTTGCCCTTCTCTGGAATCGGGGTTAGCCAGCTTCCTCTTGTGTGCGGAGGAGGGCCAGTAGTACTTTTGCTCCAGGGGGGCTGACGGGGAAGGGGAAGAAGGGCCTGATTCTCGCAAGCTGGGGCGCACTGAGCCAGAACAAACCGTCCTTCCGTCCTCCTCCTGAAGCTCCTGTGGAACTCCCTCTCTGTTGCGGAGCTTGAGGGAAGATTCGGCGGAAGCGGTTAGTAGGTTGGCGTTTCCCTGCCGTTCCGATGATCTGTGAAACTGGTGCTGACTCCCTGGGGTGGGGTTCAGTATGCAATTCCCCAAGGTAATGCCTTGCAGGCGTTCCCCGAACTGCGCTCCAGCCCCGTTCCTCCCCCGTCATGCTTGACCCGATGGCCGATTCCCTTCCCCTACTTCTGCGCACCGCACGGGGCGAACCCGTTGAGCGCACGCCCGTCTGGATGATGCGTCAGGCGGGGCGCTACATGAAAGCCTATCGGGATCTGCGGGACCGTTACCCAACGTTTCGGGAGCGCTCGGAAAACCCCGATCTCTCCTACGAGATCTCCATGCAGCCCTTTGAGGCCTTTCACCCGGACGGGGTGATTCTGTTTTCCGATATCCTCACGCCCCTGCCGGGGATGGGCATCGAGTTCGACATTGTTGAGAGTCATGGTCCACTGATCCATGACCCCATCCGCAGTCAGGCCCAGATTGATGCCTTGCGCCCCCTGGAGCCGGCGGCGTCCATGGGCTTTGTGGGCTCCGTGCTGACGCGGCTCCGGGAGGCGGTGGGCACAGCCGCGGCGGTCCTGGGCTTTGTGGGGGCCCCGTGGACCCTGGCGGCCTATGCCGTAGAGGGCAAAAGCAGCAAAACCTATGGTGTTATCAAGGCCATGGCCTTCCGTGAGCCGGCCCTGCTGCACCAACTGCTGGCCCACCTGGCGGACGGGATCGCCGCCTATGTGCGCTATCAGATTGATTCAGGCGCCCAGGTGGTGCAGATTTTCGACTCCTGGGCCGGCCAACTGAGCCCTCAGGATTACGATGTTTTCGCGGCACCCTACCAGCAGCGACTCATCCGCCAGGTGAAGCGGACCCACCCGGATACGCCTCTGATTCTCTACATCTCGGGCAGCGCCGGGGTGTTGGAGCGGATGGGCGCCAGCGGCGTGGATATCGTCAGCCTGGACTGGACTGTGGACATGGCGGACGGCCTGGCCCGGCTGCCCGCACACCTGGGGGTGCAGGGCAACGTGGATCCCGGCCTTCTCTACGGCAGCCCTGACGTCATCTGTGCCCGGATTGAAGACACACTCCGCAAGGCCCGGGGCCGCCGCCACATTCTCAACCTGGGCCATGGCATCTTGCCAGGCACCCCGGAGGAGAATGCCCGCCTGTTCTTCGAGACCGGCAAGCGCCTGGGGGCCGCCCTGGCCCCCTGCTGACCGCCCCCGGACAACCTCCCGCTCCTGATGCCTTGCCTCGCCCCAGTCGAATTCTGATCACCGGCGCCAGCGGCTGCATTGGCCAGGCGGTGACGGCCTGGCTGCTGGAGCACAGCGATGCCCGGCTTCTGCTTTGGCTGCGGCAGCCCGAGAAGCTCACCGCCGTTGATCGGCGGCACCCCCGCCTGGAGTTGCTGGTGGGGGATCTGCGCCAGCCCCGGCCTTTCCGCCGGCAACTGGCCCAGGTGGACCGGGTCATCCATACCGCCACGGCCTGGGGGGACCCGGCCCGCGCCTGGGCGGTCAACGTGGAAGCCGTCAAGGAACTGCTTTCCTGTCTCGATCACCAGCGTCTTCAGCAGGTGCTCTACTTCTCCACCGCCAGCATTCTGGACCGTGATCTGGAGTTGCTGCCGGAGGCGGAGCAATGGGGAACGGAGTACATCCAGACCAAGGCTGTGTGCCTGCGCCAGTTGATGGCCCATTCCCTGCGGGACAGGATCGTGGCCGTTTTCCCCACGCTGGTTTTTTCCGGCAGGATCGACGGCGGTGGAGCGTGGCCCACCAGCTACCTCACCGCGGGCCTCAAACCGCTTCTGCACTGGCTCTGGCTGGCGCGTTTCCTGCGGCTGGACGCCAGCTACCACTTCATCCACGGGGCGGACGCGGCCAGCATCTGCGGCCATCTGCTGACAACGCCCCACCAGCCCGGACCGCGACGGTGGGGGGGCATGCACCGCTACGTGCTGGGCCAGCCCCCCCTCACCGTCAACCGCACCATGGCCCGGCTTTGCCGCTACCGCCACATGGCCCATCCTCCCGGCGTGGAGCTCCGCCACTGGCTCATGCAGGCGCTGGTGGTGGCGTTCCGCATCCAGTTGAGCCGGTGGGACCGCTTCACCCTGCAGCGGCGTCACTTCGTTCATCACCCCGTCACCCGACCGGAAAGTTTCGGCTTGTCATCGCGCTTCCCCGATCTGGAGACGGTGTTGTCCGGAGCAGGCGTCCCACGCAGGTAACACTCCTCACCCCCACGCCCCCATCGGGCAGGGTGAACCCATATACTTCCGTCAGTGACTGAGCCACATCATGTCTCGCCTTCTGGGCATCTGCCTTGCTGCCGTTCTGAGTCTTGCTGGTCTGCTGGGATGGGGATCCGCCGCCGCTGCCGCCTCCATTGAGGTGAAAATGGGAACCGACAGTGGCCTTCTGGCTTTTGAGCCCAGGACGGTGACCATCAGCGCTGGCGACACGGTCAAGTTCGTGAACAACAAGCTGGGCCCCCACAATGCCGTGGTGGAAGGTCATGGCGAACTGAGCCACACGGCTCTGGCTTTTAGCCCCGGAGAGAGTTGGGAGCAGGCCTTCAATGAACCTGGCACCTACAGCTACTACTGCGAGCCCCATCGGGGCGCAGGGATGGTGGGCACCATCACCGTTCAGTAATCCGGTCCCTCCGGTTGACCGCAGCGGTTGGTACGGTCTCCCGGCTGGTGTGGGTCGGGAGGTTTTTCTAGGTTGGCGGGTAGATGTTGATCTACCGAAACGCCATGCAGCCCAACCCTGAAACCTTTACCCTCAAAGCCTGGGAAGCCGTCACCTCCGCCCATGGTCTGGCGCGGGCCTGTAAATCCCAGACCCTGGAAAGCGAACATCTGCTGAAGGCCTTGCTGGAGCAGAAGGATCTGGCTGTGCGGATTCTGGAAGCAGGGGGTGTGGACGCGACTGCTCTGGGCCGGAGTCTGGAGCAGTTCCTGGCCAGACAGCCCAGGCTCAGCACCCCTCCGGAGACCGTTTCCCTGAGCTCCAGCCTGGATCGACTGCTGGATCGGGCGGAGAAGGAGCGGCAAGCCTGGAAGGATCACTTCATTGCCGTTGAGCATCTGGTGCTGGCCCTGTGTGAGGACCCCCGTTGTGGCAAACCCCTGCTGCAAGATCTTGGCGGGAAACGTCAAACCGTCAAAGAGGCCGTCAAAGAGGCCATTCAAGCCATCCGCGGCAACCAGCAGGTCACCAGCCAAACCCCGGAGGCCACCTATGAAGCCCTGGAGAACTATGGTTGCAACCTGACCGAAGCAGCCCGTCAGGGGAAGCTTGATCCGGTGATTGGTCGGGACGAAGAGATCCGCCGCACCATCCAGATTCTCTCACGCCGTACAAAGAACAATCCCGTATTGATCGGTGAACCTGGCGTCGGCAAGACCGCCATTGTCGAAGCGCTGGCCCAGCGGATTGTCAACGGGGACGTGCCGACGGCGCTGCAGAATCGGCGCCTCATTGCCCTGGACATGGGTGCGTTGATCGCTGGAGCCAAATACCGGGGCGAGTTTGAGGAACGGCTCAAGGCGGTGCTCAAGGAGGTGACAGCGGGGAAAGATCAGATTGTGTTGTTCATTGACGAGGTTCATACCGTGGTGGGGGCCGGGGCCTCCGGCGGGTCCATGGACGCCAGCAATTTGCTCAAGCCCATGCTGGCCCGCGGGGAACTGCGGTGCATTGGCGCCACCACCCTCGATGAACATCGCCGCTACATTGAAAAAGACGCCGCCCTTGAGCGGCGATTCCAGCAGGTTCTGGCGCCCCAGCCCACGGTGGAGGACACCGTTTCCATTCTGCGGGGCCTGAAGGAGCGCTACGAGGTTCACCATGGCGTGCGCATTGCTGACAATGCGCTTGTGGCCGCAGCAGTCCTGAGCAGTCGCTACATCAACGACCGCTTCTTGCCGGATAAGGCGATTGATCTGGTGGATGAGGCCGCCGCCCGTTTGAAAACGGAAATCACCTCCAAGCCGGAGGAGATTGACGAGATCGACCGCAAGATTCTGCAACTGGAGATGGAGAAACTGTCCCTTGCCAAGGAAAACGACCCGGCCAGCAAAGAGCGGCTGGCGCGCATCAACCATGATCTGGCCAGGCTCATGGAGCAGCAGCGCGCTTCCATGGCCCAATGGAACCAGGAGAAGGGGGCCCTGGATGACCTCCAGGCCTTGAAGGAACAAATTGAGCAGGTGCAGGTGAAGCTGGAGCAAGCCAAACGCAGCTATGACCTCAACAGGGCTGCGGAACTGGAATACGGCACGCTGGCCCAGTTGCAACGCCGCCTGCAGGAGGGAGAGCAGCGGCTCCAGAGCAACGAGAAAAGACTTCTCCGCCAAACCATCGGCGAAGAGGACGTGGCGGAGGTGGTGAGCAAGTGGACCGGCATCCCCGTGAAACGCCTTGCCCAATCCGAATTGCAAAAGCTGCTGGATCTGGAGCAGCAGCTTCAGGCGCGGGTGGTGGGTCAAGAGGAGGCGGTCGGCAGTGTGGCCGATGCCATCCAGCGCTCCCGCGCCGGTCTGGCGGACCCACGGCGCCCCATTGCGTCGTTTTTCTTCCTGGGACCCACCGGCGTGGGCAAGACGGAATTGTGTAAAGCCCTGGCGGAGCAACTCTTTGACGATGAGGGCGCCATGGTGCGTCTCGACATGTCGGAGTACATGGAGCGCCACGCCGTATCCCGGCTCATTGGCGCGCCCCCCGGCTACGTGGGCCATGAGGAGGGGGGACAACTCACCGAGGCCGTACGGCGCAAGCCCTATGCGGTGATCCTGCTGGACGAGGTGGAAAAAGCCCATTCCGAGGTGTTCAACGTGCTGCTCCAGGTGCTGGACGACGGCCGCATCACGGATAGCCAGGGCCGTACGGTGAACTTCACCAACAGCATTGTCATCCTCACCAGCAACATTGCCAGCCAGGCCATTCTGGATCTGGCCGGGGACCATAGCCGCCATGGCGAGATGGAAGCCCGGGTCAAGCAGGCCCTGCAAAACCACTTCCCGCCCGAGTTTCTGAACCGCATTGACGAGACCATCATCTTCCATGCCCTCCGGAAGCAGGAACTCCGGCGGATCGTGGAGATCCAGGTGAGCCATCTCCAGCAACGGCTGCAAGGGCGGGGCCTCCACCTGACGCTCACGCCGGAAGCCTATGACTGGCTGGCAACAGTGGGCCACGACCCCGTCTACGGGGCCAGACCGTTACGGCGGGCCATTCAAAAACATCTGGAGACCCCCATGGCCAAAGCCATTCTGAAGGGTGATTTTTCCGAGGGGGACACCATTGTGGTTCAGCCGGAGGAGGGCTTTGGCGGCAACCGGTTGCATCTGGGCAAAGCGGTCCGCCACCGGGAAGCGGCGGTGACGGCCACCTGAACGGTACTCTCCATCCGGCCAACAGGGGAGCCTGGATGGCTCAGCCTTGCAAGGTCCACCAACCCAGGGCAGGGCCGATAAAGCGGACCACGAGCCAGAGCGCCACCAGCAGGCCAATGCCCCCCCAGGCCCCCCGACTCGTCCAGGTCATGAAGCTCCGGGCTTGTTGACGGGTCAGGGGCAGCCAGCTCACCACACGGGGGGAAGAGTCTCGTGGTTGTCCCGACCCCTGCCGCGGCGGCAGACCCAGATCACGGCGACGTTTTGCTTCTCCCATGGATTGAACTCCGCTCCCCCCATCCTAGGCTCAGATTTCCATAATGACCGCCACAGGGGTTACGGAGGCCAGCCAGCACAGTATGACCGTGCCCGCCTACCACGAGTTGCCCACATTGGAACCCTGAACGCCATCGTGAACGGGGTGGCGGCTGAACTGACCCGTTTCTTCAACCGAGCCAGGGCGCCGGGAGCATGATGACTTATCTTCCAACTCAATCACTCTTGAATCGTGCAACTCTTAATATGACAATTCATAGAACCAATCACACTGGAGACGATGGTTCAGGCTTACGAAGCCTGCGGGCTGCCGTCTTCAACGGCGGCCAGGAGCGCCTTGAGGTGGCGCCGCCATTCCCCCGGAGCAAAACAATGGCGATCCCCATGGCCAGGCAGGAGCCAGCCCACGTTCAGGTGTTGCAGTTTGGCGAGGGAGCGCACCTGCTCCGGCCAGCTCCACCAGCAATATCGCTGAAGATCACGCCCCAGGCGTTGGTCCCTTGGGTCCCACCAGAGGTGATCTCCACTGAACAGCACCTGCGGCGCATCCTGGCCGCCTGTCCCCAGCACCGCCACCATAGAGCCTGCCGTGTGGCCGGGGGTGGGGATCAGTTGCAAGTCCTTCTGCAGCCACACCGGGTCATGGCCTCCCGGACAATGCTCGGCGCCCGGCGCGGCATCCCGATCAGCGTGGTGAATCCAGCGGGGGCAGTCAAACACCTGGGCCCAACGCTTGTGATCCGCCACGTCGTCCCGATGGCTCAGCACCATGGCGGCCAGCCCGCCCCGGGCCGTGATGGCCTGGCTGAGGGGGTGATTGTAGCGGGGGGAATCAATCAGCACGTTCCCCTGGGGACGCACCACCAGGTAGCTGCTGGCCCCATAACTGCGCCGTGAACTCCAGCCGCAGTAGTACACGTCCCCGCGGGATGGCGGGTGATCAGCGCGGGAAATCCCGGGCTGGGGGTCTGGCGCATCAGGTTTGGCGGGGCGCCGATGGCCGCCACCGGACAGGCCTGCGCCGCCATGAGGGCCCGCTCCGTCTCCTCCCCGGGTTGGGGCTGGAGCCGGACCCGGGCCTGGTGGCCATGGTCCTCGAAGTGCTGGGGATCCCACTGCCAGCAGGCGCCGCAGTCAATGCAACTGCTGTCCACGTAGAACGGTCCGCTCGCGTTTTCAGGGCGGCGCTTTCGGGGAGAGGCCATGGGGGGACAGGGAACTGGTACGATTCAACTCATACTCACACCGACTTCGGATTGGAAGGTGGCCGATTTTCTGTGCGGCCATGGGCGCTGCCGCACGTGAGAGGGCATCCCATGGGGACGATTGAATCAGGCGCTCATGGACCACCTGAGGGAAGGAATGCCCGCCCTGAGGGTGGGGAGGACGTCAAGGCTCATGGGGTAGGGGCCGTCCAGTGCCGCAAAAGACTCCTTAAACTTTGGTCAAGGGAGATCCATCAAGCTCCCCTCCCTTGATCGTTCACCATGTTCGGGCGCTTTGGCGGCAACAAAACGGCTCTGGTTTCCGCCAGCGCTGCTCTTCCCGGTCGCGACACACCCATTCCCACGGCCCGGCGCCATCATGTTCTGGGTACGCCCCTGTTGGGGACCGTCCCCCCTGGTTTCGCGGATTGCAGTTTTGGCTGCGGTTGTTTCTGGGGTGCGGAAAAGGCCTTCTGGCGCTTGCCCGGAGTCCACCTCACCAGTGTGGGCTACCAGGGGGGCATCACCCCCAACCCCACCTATGAGGAGGTGTGCAGCGGCGCCACGGGTCACACCGAAGTGGTGCGGGTGGTGTGGGACCCCACGGTGACGGGTTTTGCCGATGTGTTGAAGCTGTTCTGGGAATGCCACAACCCCACCCAGGGCATGGGCCAGGGCAATGATCGGGGCACCCAGTACCGCTCCGGCATCTACACCGTCTCCGAGGAGCAGGCGCCCACGGCCGAGGCCAGCCGCACCGCCTATCAGCAGCTTCTCACCGCCGCAGGCCATGGAAGGATCACCACGGAAATCACGTCCGGGCAGCCGTTTTTCCCGGCGGAGGCTTACCACCAGCAATACCTGGCCAAGCCCGGCAGCCGTCCCTACTGCTCCGCCATGCCCACCGGCCAACTGCTGGGGGCTTTCCCCGGCGCCGATTACAAGCTCCCTCCACAGGTGTGGCGTCATTACGACTGGTCCATCTCCCACTGTGTCCTGCGGGGAGACAACACGCCTATTGCGCTGCCCTCCATGAACGCATGACCTCCCTGAAACCCGCCGCCCCATGGGCCATGGCCCCAGTCACCTTCTACACCAATTCCATGTCCCGTGGGCGGATTGTCCGCTGGATGCTGGAGGAAACGGGGATCGACTACACAACCGAGATCGTTGCCTACGGCACGGAGATGCAGAGCGCCAGCTACCGCGCCGTTAATCCCATGGGGAAAGTCCCGGCAGTCCGCCATGGGGAGATCATCCGTTGTAGGTAGGGAAGCCGTAGGCCAGGTGTGCGTCAAACCGCTGCCCGTTGCTGGCTGCCCCATCCCGCTCCGCCATGGTGGCGGGTTCAGCAGGGCGTCCATGCCGCCGTCGGCGCTGGCGCCCAGGGCATGGCTCAGCGAGAGGGACGGCCCGCGATTGGATGGGTTGGGCTGCCAGGCGAAGGAGACCGCCACGCCCTGCTTCCGGAACTCCTCATCGATATGGGTGAGCAGGGTGCGGCCCCGCAACTCCCCCCTGATGCCGCGCTCCGGGTCGTCCCAGATAATGCTGGCGCCCAGGTCGGCCCCGAAGCCGGTTTCCGCATCACCGCTATCCTGCCGGATGCCCATCTCCAGTGCAGGTCGGAGGAAAGCGCCAGTGGCCAAGGGGAAGGGCCGTGTGGCTGTCAGCCCCAGGCGGCGCCGGGAGATGCTGTCGTCGGAGGATTGAAGGCCCTCCACCTCCTCGGTGGTGGTGACGCTGATGCTCGCAGCGCCGCCATCGACGAGTAGCCCATCCAGGCCCACAGCGCCCATGGCCAAGGCGGCGCCGGGCCTGTACTCCATGGCAGTGTCATCCGGTGCGAGGGTGAGCGCACCCCAGCCAGCCGGCCACGGCCCAGAGCCGAGGCGGGGGGTGAGGCCGTAGCGACCACAGGGGAACACCCCGGTCATGGTGCTGCTGACGGCTCCGGCAACATTGTCGTCTCCCTCATAGGCGCCGCTGCCCCAGGAGTGGAAGAGGGCAGCGCCAGCACGCCAGCGCCCAGTGCGCCAATCCGCCCCCACCAGGGCAGTGCTCACGTCCCTATCCAGGGAAACATTGTCTTGCTCCCCACGGAAGGAGGAGAATGCGTCCCGCCCCCAGAGGGCAAGCCAGGGGAGCGCCCCCTTCCTCTTCCCCTTGCGCTGCTGCCTGAGGGGAGAAGCTGAAGGCGGAGGCCGCCGCCACTTGCTGGGGGGTGACGGTGTCAAAACCCAGCGCCTTGGACACACCGGCTGGTTCTCCTAATCATCGTCACCATGACCTCGTCTGATAGGCCCTGATAGTCGGCGCTGGTGGCGGAGTGGCGCAGGGGCATGGATTTAGTGCTGGTGAAAGTCCGGTGACGATTCCTGTTGTCCTCCGCGGCTGCCACCGTCACCGTCTGGGGATCGTTCCAGGTGGTGGGGGAGAAGCTGAGGATGGTCTGATCGGCAGGTGTGGTGGTATCAGTATCCACCACCGTCAGCCCGTGTTGCCCGAGGCGATGCTCACCGTCACGGTCCCTGTGGGTTCCGTCGCCAGCTTCATAGATGCCGGTGGCCCCCTCGGTCACGGTCACCGAAGCGGGGGAGAACACCAGGCCAATACAATTCGGCAGATTAACATCGATATTTGTCAAACTTTCCGGAATGAACGGCAAACAGGTTAAATTATTTCCTGGCAGGAAGAGTATGTCTAGATTAGAGATTCCATCGAAGATATCCTCCGGCAGGTTCCTTAAGGCGCCTCTGAACAAGTGATGGGGTGTGTCAGGATGGAGTGAGAGACTGGGATCTGGAAGGAGGCCCGCTGGCATGGAGAGGATTGAGAGGAGCGTTAACGACGTTGTCCAGTGTAATCCCAGCTTATGGGCTGGGCTGAACTCTACTCTCTGACCGGAATTCCGGCCACTGCCAAGCTCCTTTGCCCTGATTGGTCTCCCGTCACTCCTGGGACCGGTTCCCGGCTTCAAGCGGCCGTACACTGCCCGGCGCGATGCTGTAGCCTTGAGGTTGGCGCCAATGGTGGAGGACGTGCTCGAACGACTGGAGCAGATCTCCGCCATCGTTGTGGCCGTGGGTCTGGCCCTGGTGAGTTACTGGTTGTTTTTTAGCTGGGCAGGCGGCGGAGACGCGCAAGACCGCCCCCGCCCCGACACTCGGGCAGCCCGCTGCCTGCCTGATCTCCAGGCATCAAAGACCCCCACGGGCCTTGTCCAGCCAGCGGCGGCTACCGGGATCCTCCAGTTCGGCCACGAAGCGGCGCACCTCCTCTGGCGAGACAGAGAGTCCCCGCTCGGCGGCCAGGACCACCAGGCGTTTCACGGTGCCGCCGGGGTCGTTCAGCGCCTGACGGTAGAGGGAGGCGGTGAGTTGCCGATCCTGGCTGATGGCGTCATACAACTGGCGGCTGGGATCCATGGGGTTGACGGCCAAATGATGGAGAGCCTAGGCTAAATCCTGCTTCGACACGCGCCCCAATGGATCAACCCAACCCCTCCGTATCCGGGGTTGCAAGGGTGGTCCAGCCAAACCGGCAGCGGTTGCAGGTGGAAGGGTTGTGGCGCCGGTTTGGAGGCAACGGGGCCCCATGGATTCTGCAGGAGATCGACTTGCAACTCCGGGAGCGGGAACTGGTGGGCCTCCTTGGCCCGTCCGGCTGCGGTAAAACCAGCCTGCTACGCCTCATTATCGGATTTGACCGTCCCTCCCGGGGACGGGTGCTGCTGGATGGACAGGAGGTGTCCAGCCCCACGTTGCTGCGGCCGCCGGAGCGGCGCAACATCGGCATGGTGTTTCAAGACGATGCCCTGTTTCCCCATCTCTCCGTCTGGGACAACGCCTGCTTTGGCATGAGGCCGGGCCAGGATCGCAGCCGGGCAAGCTGGCTCCTGGAGTTGGTGGGCCTGGCGGGGCTTGAGAAACGCTACCCCCATCAGTTGTCCGGCGGCCAGCGGCAGCGCCTGGCCCTGGCCCGCGCCCTGGCGCCTGCCCCCTCTCTGGTGCTGCTGGATGAACCCTTCAGCAACCTGGACGTGCAAGTGCGGCTGCATCTGCGCAGTGAACTCCCCGGTGTGCTGGCCCGGTGTGGCGCCGCCGGTTTGATGGTGACCCATGATCCCGAGGAGGCGTTGGCCATCTGTGATCGCGTCGCCGTGCTCAACGGGGGGCGCCTGGAGCAGTGTGCCGAGCCGCGGCAACTGGTGGAGACCCCCACCACGGGATTTGTGGCCAGCTTCGTGCTGCAAGCCAACCTGTTGCCGGCCCAACTGATGGACGAGCAGACCGTGTGTACGCCTCTGGGAAGGCTGCGCTGTCCGTCGAGCGTCACGGCTGTTGCTTCAAACGGGCCGTTCCAGGTGTTGGCGGGACCGGAGCAGTTGACGCTCAAGGCCGATGCCCATGGTGCGGGCAGTGTGAGTGGCCGGGAGTTCCTGGGTCAGGTGTGGCTGTACCGCATTCAACTGGGCAACCTGACCCTCAAGCTTCGTCAACCCCTGGCCAATGCATTGAAGCTCCACCAGCGTTGCCTGGTGGGGATTGATCCAACGGCGGAGCTTTTGCTGTACCCCCAGCGGCTTCCCTTGGTCCTGGCTGAGGCTGCCGGGTGAGACCGGGGGCAACGTGGTCCCCCTATGGCGGGGTTCCCGGATCGAGCCGAGGAAGGGCCGGCATCGAATTGGGACGCGGCTCCAGGACGGGGGGTGGTGGAAGCTGGTGCTGGGAAGCAATATCCCGTCCTTCCGGTTGTTCGGGAACAGGATCTTCCTGGCGGGAAGACTGTTGTGGGGCGTGTAGTACGGGGAACTCCGGCAGTCCCTGACGGGGCGGGGCGGGGGGATTCGGCTGAAGCGTGGGCAAAGGAGGCAGCCGGGGTTGCACCCATCCCTGCGCCGGATCCAGGGCGGGCAGGGATGGGTGCAGGGGGAACGTCTGCTCCCAGAAATCCTCACCGGCATCCTGAGGGACCAGAATGGGCTGGGTCATATCGTCGGGCATCCAGGCTGATTCCCAGGGCTGGGGCGTGGGGCTTGGCCCGTCCTCGGGCAAGGCTGCGGTTGGCGTCCTCGGCGGAAACTGCCGCTGGGTGAGCGGCGGATCCGCGGTGATGGGGGGTTCCGGCAGGGATCTGCCCCCCAGCGCCACCCCCATGAGGCGGTTGAGCCCGGAAAGGGAACGGTCCCCGGCCCAGAGCAGCCCTTCCCTGGCGCAACTCAGCGGTCCACTGCAACCGGGATCCGCCGGGGCTTGCGGCAGGGGGATGATGGGGTCGGGCTCCAGTTCGGCGAGTTGCCGTCGCCGGCTGATGCGAATCATGTAGGGCACATGCACATAGCTGACGGACCCCCCGCTGATCCAGTTGGCATCCTCTTCGCTGAAGCTTTTGACGCCCGGAACAATGAAGCGGCTCTTGGATGCGTGGTCCGGAAGGTAGGCGGCCACCAGACCCCGCTTACGGCTCAGCTCCCGGGTTTCTTCCAGGGTGAGGCCGTCCTTGCTCATGAGCACTTCCAGGCGCCGGTCCGGCCGCAGCCCGATCACCACCCGGACCCGGGGCAGGTAATAGCGAATTTTCTGCCCCATCCCCTTGCTGTAGGCGCCCCGGTAGCCCGGCTGTTCGGCTGTAGATCGTTGTAGAGCACGTGGAGGCCGCCTATGAACGTCTCGTAGGCGCGGGCCCGCTCCGCCGTCAGTTCCCCATAGCCGAAGGTTGCCACGCCGGCATGGTCAATCCCGATGAAGGCCCTCTGGCCAGCGGCGGCCCGGTTCAGACCCCGCCAGATCTCGGGGCCGAATTTCAGATCCCCCAGGGGAACCGTGTAGCCCTGATCTTTGGCTCGCTGGGGGCTGCTGGGTTGCACCGTCTGGTCAATAATCTGCTCAAGCCTGGGATCAGGGCGAT
>NZ_JENA01000023.1 GCF_000586015.1 Candidatus Synechococcus spongiarum SH4
CCTTGCCCGTCACCGCCGCTGTGCTCAAGCAGGTTGAGCATCATCGCGCCAAGGAAGCCGAGCGCCGGGAAGCCCTGCTTCAGGAGGCGCTGGCGTTCCGCACCGCCCTTGCCACCATCGGCGCCCTCAAGATCCGCAAACACACGGGCAGCGATGGGGTGCTCTTTGGCACGGTCACCAACGGGGACGTGGCGGAGGCGATTACCGCAGCCACCCGGAAAGATGTGGAGCGCCGCAACATCGAAGTGCCGGAAATCCATCGCGTTGGGGACTACACCGCCCTGCTGCGTCTCCAGAGCGGCATTACCGCCGAGGTGAAGCTTTCCGTGGTGGGGTAGGTTCCATGCCTTGTTGAGGCCGCCACCCCTGCCGTCATGGTGACCGCTCCCGCCAACCCGCCCCAGCCCATGGACCCGGCGGCGCCGCGGTCGTCGGGTGATGCCGAGCCAAGCGGCGGCAACCCCTTCAATGCCCTTCCCAATCAGGTGCCGCCCCAGAATCTGGAGGCGGAAGAAGCCGTCCTGGGGGGGATCCTGCTGGATCCGGAGGCCATGGCCAGGGTGGCGGACATCCTCCAACCAGACGCCTTCTACGTAGCCGCCCATCGGCAGATCTTCCGCACCGCCCTGACGCTCTACGGCCAGAACAAACCCACGGATCTCACCTCCATGACCACGTGGCTGGCGGATGCGGGCCAGTTGGAGAAGGTGGGCGGCGCCATGGGGTTGGCCCAGCTTGTGGAGCGCATTATCAGCACCGCAGCCATCGACCAGTTCGCCCGGTTGGTGATGGACAAATACCTGCGGCGGCAACTGATCAAGGTGGGCAGCGAGGTGATGGAGTTGGGCTTTGATCAGCGGCGGCCCTTGGGCGGCCTGCTGGATGAAGCGGAGCAGAAGATTTTTTCCGTCGGTAAGGAACGCCCCCAGGGGGGGTTGGTTCCCGCGGTGGAAATCCTCACCAGCACCTTCAACGAGATCGAGAGCCGCTCCATGGGGGACTCGGTGGCGGGCATCCCGGTCAATTTCTACGACCTGGACGCCATCACCCAGGGGCTGCAGCGCAGCGACCTGATCATCGTTGCCGGCCGCCCCGCCATGGGGAAAACCTCCATCGTGCTCACCATGGCCAAGAACGTGGCGGCACTCCATCAACTGCCCGTCTGCATGTTCAGCCTGGAGATGAGCAAGGAGCAGCTCACCTACCGGCTGCTGTCCATGGAAACGGGCATCGAGAGTGGCCGCCTCCGCACCGGTCGCCTCGGTGAGGAGGAGTGGCCCCTGCTGGGCCAGGGCATCAGCAGCCTGAGCCAGCTTCCCGTCTTCATTGACGACAAGCCCGACAGCAGCGTGATGGAGATGCGCTCCCTGTGCCGGCAGTTGATGGCCCAGCAGCGGGGGGCACTGGGCATGGTGGTGGTGGATTATCTCCAGTTGATGGAGGGCTCCAACTCGGACAACCGGGCCCAGGATCTTTCCGTCATCACCCGGGGCCTGAAGCAGTTGGCCCGGGAGTTGCAGGTGCCCGTGGTGGCCCTCTCCCAGCTTAACCGCGGCGTGGAATCCCGCACCAACAAGCGGCCCATGCTCAGTGATCTGCGGGAATCCGGCTCCATTGAGCAGGACGCCGATCTGGTGCTGATGATCTACCGGGACGAGTACTACAATCCGGAAACCCAGGACAAGGGCCTGGCGGAGGTGATCGTCACCAAACACCGCAACGGTCCGGTGGGCACCGTCAAGCTCCTCTTCGAATCCCGCTACACCCGCTTCCGCAACCTGGCCGCCTAGGCCGGTCCAGGCCCCATGGACACCTTCACCATGGCATGGCGCAGCACCTCGCCATCCAGGTGGTAGCCACGCTGCAATTCTTCCATCACCACGTCCTCTTCATAGTCCCGGCTGGGCTCCCGCATCACCGCCTCGTGGAGAGACGGATCAAAAGCCTGGCCCTCAGCCTTCATGGACGACACGTTCAGCCGCTTCAAGGCGGTGACCAATTGCTTATAGATGCCTTGGTAGTTCTGATGAACGTCCTGGGCATGCAGTGTCTCAAGTTTGTCGGGAGACAGGGCTTTACGTGCCCTCTCAAAGTTATCGATAACAGGTAATATCTCCCGCAAAACCTCACAAGTGCGGCGAAGCCTCAGCTTATCTCTATCCTGTTCACTGCGCCGCCGGAAGTTATCAAATTCAGCGGCACGTCGCATGATCTGATTATCTTTTTCTTCCAGTTGCCGCTGCTGCTGCTTGAACTGCTGGTTCATGGTCTCCTGCCATTGCTCCAGCTTCAACACCCGTTCCTCAAGAAACATCCCATGGCTTGCCGACGGCTGCTCCCCGTTGTCGGAGACCTCCTCCTGCCGTCGTTCCAGCTTCAATACCCGTTCCTCGACGGACTCCCCGGAACTTGGCGACAGCGGCTGCTCCACGCCTTCCTCCACTTCCGCCTGGGTTGCATCTCCCCCTGGCTCCGGGCCACCACCAGCCGCAACCGGGCTGGATTCCGGCGTTTGCTCCGGGTGGTCCAATCCACCGTCCTGTTGAGCGGAGGATTCAGCCGCAGGGCCTGGAGACGGCTTGTGCTCGGATGGGGTGGGGGTGGCAGCGCCAGCGAGGGGCGCCTCCTCCTGGTGGGGGGAGGGGATCGGCTGGCTGCAATTCTGGCTGCTCATAACGACAGGTGAGGGACTGGACTGCTGAACACAATCCATCTTGGCGGTTCCCGGTTCCTGGTCACAAGGGCTGGTTGTGGGGGAAGGCCGCACTTCGTGGGCAGTCTGAAGCCCAGTTCACAAGTCGGTAACGTGATCAGTCAGCCCTTCCCGGCATTGACGCCAACCGCCCCAGGACCACTGCCGGAAGCAGGGTGGCAATTGGTGAATCAGGGATTCTGCAGCGATCAGCAACTGCGCACGGCCTTTCAGCGCTGTCGCAGCAGTGGGGACAGTTTGACCCGGGTTCTTGGGGATCTGGCTGGCCACTCCCTCGCCAGCCACCCACTGGCCCCCAATCTGCAGGAGTTGCAACGTCTGGAGCAACAGTTGCTCTACGGATGCCGCCTGGCCAACGTGCAGCAGGTGGTGAATCAGGCGGACGACCTGCCGGGATTGTGTCAACGGCTGCTGCCTCTGGAGCACTGTAATCGGTTGCTGTGCCTGCCGGTGCAATGGCGGGACGGTGATCGTCGGGTGACCGTCCTTCTGGCCGCAGGCCGTGGTGACAAGCGGCGGCAAGAGGTGGAAGCCCTTGTCCGTCAACAGGGGGCCGTGGCCGTGTTTCAACTGGCGCTGGCGGCGGAGTTGCGGGAGGTTCTGGCCCGGTTGCAACTTCAGGAGCCAACCATGGAGATCCACCATCTCCCCGGCGGCGAGCCTGGCGAGGCCAGCGAGGGGAACAGCCGTGCCGAGGACCCTGACCTGGCGGCAACCGCGGCAGCGGAGGACACGTCGCCAGCGGTGGCCATGGCGGACAAGATTCTCATGCAAGCCCTGAGCCAGGGGGCCAGCGACATCCACGTGGAACCCCAGGAAAACGAACTGGTGGTGCGTCTGCGCCAGGACGGGGTGCTGCAGAAAACCTACAGCGGTTTGCCCAAACAGGTGATTCCCGCCGTCACCTCCCGTTTCAAGATCATGGCGGACCTGGACATTGCCGAGCGGCGGCTTCCCCAGGACGGGCGCATCCGGCGCCGCTTCCAGGGCCGCACCGTGGACTTCCGCGTCAGCAGCCTGCCCAGCCGTCATGGGGAAAAGATCTGCCTGCGGCTGCTGGATCACAGCACGGTGCAATTGGGTCTGGATCAGTTGATCACCAACCCGGCGGTGCGCGCTTCGGTGCAGGAGATGGGTACCCGCCCCCACGGCATGGTTCTGGTCACAGGACCCACCGGTTCAGGGAAATCCACCACTCTCTATGCCCTGCTGGCCCTGCTCAACCAGCCGGGCATCAACATCAGCACCGTGGAGGATCCGGTGGAATACACTCTGCCCGGCATTACCCAGACCCAGGTCAACCGGGAGAAGGGCCTGGATTTCGCCATGGTGCTGCGGGCCTTCATGCGCCAGGACCCGGACGTGTTGCTGGTGGGGGAAACCCGGGACAAGGAGACGGCCAAAATTGCCGTCGAGGCTGCCCTCACCGGTCACTTGGTGCTCACCACCCTCCATTGCAACGACGCCTCCAGCGCCGTTGTGCGCCTGCAGGAGATGGGCATCGAGCCGTTTCTGGTGGCGGCCTCTCTACTGGGGGTGGTGTCGCAACGGCTGCTGCGCCGTGTCTGTCCCGCCTGTGCCGTGCCCTACCGCCCCCAGCCCGAAGACTTGGCCAGGGTGGGACTTCTGGCCGGTCAGGACACGGAACTGCGCTTCTATCGCCCTTGTGTCAGCGCCCCGGGAGCGCTGGGCTGCAGCCACTGCGGCGGCAGTGGCTACCGGGGCCGAGTGGGGGTCTACGAGGTGTTGCCGGTGGGGGAGGAGATTGCCGCGGCAGTGGCCCGGGGCGTCACCACGGATCGCCTGCGCCGCATGGCAGTGGCCGGGGGCATGACCACCCTGCTGGGCTACGGCCTGGAACTGGTGCGCCAGGGCATCACCACTCTGGAGGAGGTGGAGCGGGTGCTACTGACCGATGTGGGTCTGGCCACGGAACGACGGGCCAGGGTCCTCAGTTCCCTCAATTGTCCGGGCTGCGGCGCCGGGCTGCGGGATCAATGGCTGGAGTGCCCCTACTGCCTGCACCAGCGTCCCACCGGATGACAACCATGCGCTACACCGCCACCTGTCGCGACAAGCAGGGCGCCGCCACAACCGTGGAACTGACGGCCGCCAGCCTGGTGAAGGCGCGCCGCATCCTGCAGCGCCGCCAGTTGACCCCCCTCAGGATCCAGCCCCTGCCGGAGCGCCCCCCGTCAGCGGGGTGGAGGTTCACGGTCCAGCGCCCCCCCAGTCGCCGGGAACGGGCTGTCTGGGCCAGCAAGCTTTCCGCCCTGGTGGGGGCCGGCGTACCGATTGTGCGGGGTCTGGATCTGGTGGCCGAGCAGCAACGCTCCCCCCTGTTCAAGCGGTCCCTGGCCGCCGTCTCCCTGGACGTGCGCCAGGGGGACAGCCTGGGGGCCGCCATGAAGCGCTGGCCCCGCATCTTTGATCCCATGACCGTGGCCATGGTCATGGCGGGGGAGGCGGCCGGGGTGATGGACGAGGTGCTTGCCCACCTGGCCGTGGTTCTGGAGAGCAACGCCAAGCTGGAAAACCAGCTCCGGCAGGCCGTCACCTACCCCTTGATGATTCTGATCATGGCGGTGGGGGCCTTTCTGGGCATGACCCTCTTCCTCATCCCCACCTTTGCCGGAGTCTTTGCCGAGCTGGGCGCCGAGTTGCCGCTGTTCACCCAGGCGATGGTGAACCTGAGCCATTGGCTGCGCTCACCGTGGGCCGTGGCGGCTTTGCTGGTGGCGCTGCTGGCCCTTGCCGGGCTCTCCATGGCCCGCAACACCCCCCGGGGGCGGCGGCAGTGGGATGAGTGGACCTTGGCCATGGCGGTGTTCGGGCCGTTGCTGCGCAAGACCGCCACCGCCCAGTTCTGCCGCACGCTGGCTTGTCTCACCCGTGCGGGTGTGCCCATTCTTGCCGCCATGGAGATTGCCCGGGCCGTGATCCGCAACGGGGTCATGGACCGTGCCGTTGCCCAGGCCCGGCACAGGCTGGAAGAAGGGGAGTTGCTGAGCACCGCCCTGGGGTCGGGGAACGTGTTCCCCCACACCGCCATCACCATGGTGGCCATTGGCGAAGAAACCGGCCGGATGCATGTCATGCTGGCCAAAATCGCCGACTTTTACGAAGCCGAGGTCACCACCACCCTCAAAACCCTCACCGCCATGGTGGAGCCCATGATGATCCTTGTGGTGGGGGGCATCGTCGGCTCCATCCTGATGGCCATGTATCTGCCCATGCTCACCGTGTTCGACCAGATTCAGTAGGGCGGCGGAGAGTGGGCGACATCCTTATCCAAAACTCGGGTTTTGTACCAGGGATCCAGGCGGGAGGCTGGGGGTCGAAGGGGATTCCGTAGGATCCCGAAAGCCGTTGCCTCCACATGCTGGACCTGCTGCCCCGCCCCCGCCGTCTGCGGCGCACCCCTGCCCTGCGGGCCATGGTGCGCCAGACCTCTCTGCAGGCCACGGATCTGATCTATCCCCTCTTTGTGCATGAGGGGGCCAGGAACGAACCCATTGCCTCCATGCCCGGTTGCCAGCGCTGGTGTCTTGACGCCCTGGGGGACGAGGTGGGGCGCGCCCGGGATCTGGGCATCCGCTGCGTGGTGCTGTTTCCCAAAGTGGCCGATGGCCTCAAAAGCGAGGACGGCGCCGAGTGCTTCAACGAAGGCGGCTTGATCCCCCGCGCCATTCGTCGGCTCAAGGCGGAACATCCGGACATGGCGATCATGACCGACGTGGCCCTGGATCCCTATTCCAGCGATGGTCACGATGGCATCGTCAGCCCCAACGGGGTGATTCTCAATGACGAGACGGTGGAGATTCTCTGCCAGCAGGCCCTGGCCCAGGCGCGCTCCGGCGCGGATCTCATTGGCCCCAGCGACATGATGGACGGCCGGGTGGAAGCCATCCGCACCACCCTGGACGACCACGGCTTCGTTGACGTGAGCATCATCTCCTACACCGCCAAGTACTCATCGGCCTACTACGGCCCCTTCCGGGATGCGCTGGATTCCGCCCCTCGCGCCAGCGGCGATAAACCCGTCCCCACCAACAAGAACACCTATCAGATGGACCCGGCCAACAGCAGGGAAGCCCTCACCGAGGCGGATCTGGACGAAGACGAGGGGGCCGATATTCTCATGGTGAAACCGGGGCTGGCCTATCTGGACATTGTGGCCAAGCTGCGGGAAAACAGCACGCTGCCCATCGCCGCCTACAACGTGAGCGGCGAGTACGCCATGGTGAAGGCCGCGGCGGAACGGGGCTGGATCCAGGAGCGCCGGCTGGTGCTGGAAACCCTGCTCTGCTTCCGTCGCGCCGGGGCGGATCTGATTCTCACCTACCATGCGCCCGATGCCGCCCGTTGGCTACGGGAGGGTTGAAGGCAAGGGAAGGGTCAGGACAGGTTCACGGTTTCCGGGCAGCGTAATCGATCCCGCTCCAGCAGTCTCTCAAGGCGGGGCGTGACCCCCAGTTCCGCGTTTTGCCAGAGGCGGCCGAACTCGCGCCGGAAAGCGTCGGCAACCTTGGGATGATGGATCACCAGCAAGGTCTCGTCGTTTTGATGGGCTGCCGAAGGGCTCCAGTTGAAGCTGCCGGTGATCACCGTGGCGTTGTCCACCACCGCAAACTTGTGGTGGAGTTTGTCCCCCCGCGCCAGCCGGGGAATGCCCACTTCCGCCAAACCCGGCGGCCAGGGCTTGTTGCCGGCCTCGATGCGGCAACGACGGTCGGGGCGCACCACCCCCGCCAGGTCCAGCAGTTCGCTGTAGTTGCGAGTGGCAAAACCCGGATCCACCAGGAGGCGGATGGTGACGCCCCGCCGGGCCAGGGTCTCCAGGCGGTTGGCAATGCCTTGATCGCTGAAGACGAACAGGGCCATGTCCACCTGCTCCCGGGCCGTAGCCAGCACCCGTTCAATGAAGGCGAGACCGTTGTTGTCGTCCCCCCGGGAATGGGGGGAAAACAGCACTTCCAACCGGCCCTCCCCCTGGCGGAGCCCCACACTGCCGCCGCCCCCCTTGCCCAGGCCGAAGCGGCCGTCCTCCAGGCCACCGGGGCCGTCCCCCCAGAGGCGGGCAAACTCTTCCTCGAACAGACCGGCCAGGGCGGTGGAGTGAATCCTCACCACATGGTTGGCGTTGCCCCGGGACTTGGGGGCGCCTGCATCGCCGTGGACGCCGGAACTGGTGAAATTGGCTGAGCCGGTGACCACCTCCCGGCCGTCCACCACCAGGAATTTGTGGTGCATCAGCCCACTGCCGGCACTGCCGTCCGCGGTGTCGTCCACCAGGGGCACACCGTCGTTCAGCAGGAGCGCCACCGCATCCCCCGCCCGGCGCTCCGCCTGGGTGACGGCGCCGTCCCGGTCCCTGTCCGCCAGATCGTGGAGCCGTTGCCAGCGGCGCCGGGCATGGTCGTCCAACTCGGAGGGGTGCTGACGACTCCATGGGGTGGAGTAGCTGTTCTCCAGCACCACCCGCACCTGTACCCCGGCGCGGTGACGCTCCACCAGGGCCTGGGCGATACGGGGCAGGGTCAACTCCTGCACCGCCAGGCTGATGCTGCGCCGCGCTCCGGCAACAGCGTCCAGCACCACCTGCTCCAGATCGTCCCCCTGGCGCATGGTTCCCGTCAGGGGGCTAGGGTAGCGGGCCTGGCGGCGCTGGTTGAAATACACACTGATGCCGTCGGCAGCGGCGGCGGGTCCCGCAACCTGCTGCTGCCCCACAAACCGGGAATCCGCTGCGCAGGATGCCAGCAACAGCAACAAGGGGGCGGCCACAGGCAAGCGCTTCAAGACGTTGGCCCGGCCCGTTGGCCGCTGGCGAGGGTGGACCAGAGCCTCAGGAAGAGTGGGCATCATTCTCCGCCGCGCCAGGAACGAGACCGGGATCACGGCCCCGTTGCAGGGAGGCCCGCACCAGCTTCAGGCGTTCCAACTGACCCTCAAGGTAGTGGTGCAAGTGGGGATCCGACTGGCGTCCCATGCTGTGGAGAATCTCCAGCCGTTCTCTGTGATCCTGGCGACATCGCTGCTCATGGGCATCCAGCAGGGCCTCGTCCAGGTGACGGCCCTGAAGACAGAGGGCATGAAGCTCGGCGCCGACCGAGGCGCGGCCCTGGGCCCGGGCCAGTTGCTCCTGACGAACCATGGCGCAATGGTGCAAACACCCTCAGCATTCCCCCGTTCCCCCATCCCCCACCGCCAGAAGCAGCCAATCTCCCCCCGCCCATGGCCGGCCCCGCCCAGAGTTGGGCCAGAACACGGGCCAACTGGACCCGCACCACACACACCGGAAGCTTCAAGCACAATTAACCCGAGTTTTGGATAAGGGGAGTCCAGGGAAGAGATCTTGTTCCGCCACCCAGGCGCAACCCAAAGTTAAAATGAGCAAAGTCGGTATCCCTGACCCCATGCCCAGCATCTCAAGCTCCTCCTGGTCTTATCCAGAATCGGGGTAGCCTTTATCGATTCGCGATCTTGCCGAGGACCGGCAGCTACACCGAGGGTGCCGGCAGCACCGTCAACGACAACGAAGGGGAGCCGCTCCACAGTCCGTCCCGCACCAGGCGGTGGAGACGTTCACGGGCACTGCGTCAGGTACTGCGTCGGGCAACGTGGGGTTCGCGGCGCTGCGGGTGAGCGCCAGGGTGGACAAGGCCAGGGAGGACAGGGGGCTGCATCGCGATTTCCGGGCCGCAAGGGCGAGAATCGCCCACAGGGAACCCAAATGTCGGATGACGATGGCGCCGATGCCAACCCTGGGCGCCTCAGCCACGGCAAGCCAACGGGGAGCGCCACAACAATCACTGTTCCCTGATGGCTTCACGGCTCCGTATCGTTCGGAAAACCGTTCCCCTGGAGCCAAATCTGCGGCTTAGCGTGAAACCAGCCGCTTCGCTCTCTTGTCTCTTCAGCGCCAAGACAACAACGGACCCCGACGACGTTTCGGGTTGGTCAACCTTATTCTGGTGGGGGTTGGCGTGTTGTTGTTGCTCAGCAGTTTCTTGCCGCGTTCCGCCTCCCAGGCGCCCCGGGTTCCCTATTCCCTCTTTATCGACCAGGTGAGTGACGAGCGCGTAGCCAGGGCCTACATCACCCAGGACCAGATCCGCTATGAACTCAAACAGCCGATGAATGGAGAGCCTTCCCTACTGGCCACCACGCCCATCTTTGACATGGATCTGCCCCAACGGCTGGAGCGGCACGGTGTGGAGTTTGCCGCCGCGCCCCCCAAGCGCCCCAGTGTGTTCACCACCATTCTGAGCTGGGTGGTGCCGCCAGTGATCTTTATCCTGGTGCTTCAGTTCTTCACACGACGCCAAATGGGCGGCGGGCAGGGGGCCCTCAGCTTTACCCGCTCCAAGGCCAAAGTCTATGTTCCCGATGAGCAATCACGGGTCACCTTCGCTGACGTGGCCGGTGTAGACGAGGCCAAGCAGGAACTTACGGAAATTGTTGACTTCCTGAAAAAACCACAACGCTATGCTGTTCTGGGGGCAAAGATTCCCCGGGGCGTGTTGCTGGTGGGCCCTCCCGGAACCGGGAAAACCCTTCTGTCCAAGGCGGTTGCCGGAGAGGCCAACGTTCCGTTCTTCATTATTTCCGGTTCGGAATTTGTTGAGCTGTTTGTTGGCGCCGGGGCAGCCCGGGTGCGTGACCTATTCGAACAAGCCAAGAAGAAAGCCCCCTGCATCATCTTTATCGACGAACTGGACGCCATTGGCAAAAGTCGTTCCGGATCCATGGGTGTGGTGGGGGGCAACGACGAGCGGGAGCAGACCCTCAACCAGTTGCTCACGGAGATGGACGGCTTCAACGTCTCCGACAAGCCCGTGATTGTTCTGGCCGCCACCAACCAGCCGGAAACCCTTGATGCGGCCCTGCTGAGACCTGGTCGCTTTGACCGGCAGGTGCTGGTTGACCGCCCTGACCTGAGCGGTCGCCGCACCATTCTGGAAATCTACGGAAACAAGGTGAAGCTGGATCCCAGTGTGGACATGGAGAGCATTGCCGCCGCCACCAGCGGTTTTGCGGGTGCGGATCTGGCCAACCTCGTCAACGAGGCCGCCCTGCTGGCGGCCCGGGCTGATCGCAAGACGGTGATCCAGGCGGATCTGCAGGAGGCTATCGAGAGGGTTGTGGCCGGCCTGGAGAAGCGCAGCCGCGTTCTCGCCGACGATGAAAAGCGCATCGTTGCCTACCATGAAGTGGGCCATGCCATCGTGGGCCACATGGTTCCCGGCGGCAGCAAGGTGGCCAAGATTTCCATCGTCCCCCGGGGCATGTCCGCCCTGGGCTACACCTTGCAGTTGCCCACGGAGGATCGCTTCCTCAATTCCAAGGAAGACCTGCAGGGTCAGATCACCACCCTGCTGGGGGGACGTTCCGCCGAGGAAATTGTCTTTGGCAAGATCACCACGGGGGCAGCCAACGATCTGCAACGGGCCACGGACATCGCCGAGCAGATGGTGAGCACCTACGGCATGAGCACGGTGCTGGGTCCACTGGCCTATGACCGTCAGACCGGCAACCGCTTCCTTGGCCAGGGGAACAACCCGCGCCGCGCCGTCAGTGACGCCACAGCCCAATCCATTGATCGGGAGGTGCGCCAGTTGGTGGACAATGCCCACAACCACGCTCTGGCCATTCTGGAATCCAACCGGGAGTCCCTGGAACTGATCTCCCGGAAGATCCTGGACAAGGAGGTGATCGAGGGAGAGGAGCTGCAAACTCTGCTGAATCAGTGCAAGGCCCCTGAACCTGTTCAGGTATAAAGGCCCTTTGGCAGCCCCTACCATGACCTTCCCTGGTGGCCACTTCCTTGGGGTTGAGGATTGCAGTCGTCAGGAGTGGCGCCGTCTGCTCCAGTTGGCGGGGGCCTTGAAACGGGGCGAGACCCGGTTGTCCACCCCCGGCGCCCCCAAGGTGCTGGGGCTTTTGTTTTCCAAGCCTTCCACCCGCACCCGGGTCAGTTTTGCGGTGGCCATGGCCCGGCTGGGGGGGCAAACCCTGGACCTTCCCCCCGACAGCACCCAGGTGGGACGCGGCGAGCCCATTGCCGATACGGCCCGGGTTCTCAGTGGCTACGTGGACGCCCTGGCGGTCCGCACCTTTGCCCAGGAGGATCTTGAGGCCTATGCCCAGGCCAGCGCCGTTCCCGTGATCAACGCCCTCAGCGACGTGGAGCATCCTTGTCAGGTGATTGCGGACTTCCTCACCCTGCAGGAGTGCTTCTCCCACCTGGACGGTCTCACCATGGCCTATATCGGGGACGGCAACAACGTGGCCCACTCCCTCCTGCTGGCCGCTGCCCTGCTGGGTGTTCACCTGCGGGTCGCAACCCCCAGGCGGTATGGACCGGATCCTGCCGTGGTGCAGCGGGCGCAGCGGCTGAGCCAGGGGCGATGCACCGTTACCGTGCTCCACGATCCTGTGGAAGCCTGCCGTGGCGCCCAGGCCGTCTACACCGACGTGTGGTCCTCCATGGGGCAGGAAGCAGCGGCACAGCAGCGCCGCCATGATTTTGCCGGTTATTGCTTGAACGGGAAGCTGCTGGCCCAGGCGGCCCGGGATGCTGTTGTGCTCCATTGCCTGCCGGCCCACCGGGGGGAGGAAATCAGTAGCGAGGTGCTGGAAGGGCCGGCAAGTCGGGTGTTTCTGCAAGCCGAGAATCGCCTCTACGGCCAGCAAGCCCTGCTGGCCCTGTTGCTGGATCTGGCGTGAAGCCCCGGACCCAATGGTGTGGAGGATCATGAACGATGAGCAGGAGAATCCGGCCCATGGCCTGGACAAATGCCGGAGAATCCCGTACATCTGTATTCACCATCCGAATGGCTGATGAAGCCCACACCCCTCACCGTTGCCCAGAAGGAACTCTACGACTGGATCGTTGAGTTTCTCACCCGCCATGGCCATGCTCCATCCATCCGCCAGATGATGAACGCCATGGGCCTGCGCTCACCGGCGCCCATTCAAAGTCGCCTGCGCTATCTGCAGAAGAAGGGCTGGATCCAATGGCAGCCCGGCCGAGCCCGCACCTTACGGTTGACCGTTGTCCCCCCCACGGGAATCCCTGTTCTGGGAACGGTTTCTGCGGGCGGGCTGGTGAAGATCTTCCCCGATGTGGGGGTGCGCCTGGAGTTGCAGACGTTCCGCAAGGGGGAGGATTTGTTTGCCCTCACTGTTTGCGACGACAGCATGATTGGCGCCCACATCATCAACGGGGACGTGGTGGTGATGAAGCCGGTGACCGACATCCAGGCCCTGCCCAACGGAGCC
>NZ_JENA01000024.1 GCF_000586015.1 Candidatus Synechococcus spongiarum SH4
GGCCCAGGCCCATGGTCTGGGCGCTGAGGCGGCACAGGGCCAGGCGGGTGGGGCGGGATCGGTCGGGGGCCTTGAGCACGGGCAACTGGTCGTAGAAGCGGTTGAAGGTCTGGCTGAGACCGAACAGATAGGCGCAGAGGCGGTTGGGCAACAGGTCCTGCTCCACCTCCAGAATCACCTCGTCAAAGTTCAGCAACTGCCGCGCCAGGCTCAGTTCCTGGGGGGCCTGCAGCCACAGGGCAACCGGCTTCTCCTCCGCACCGAGGGATCCCCCTTGCCGGGCAATGCCTTGAATGCGCACGTAGGCGTAGAGCAGATAGGGGGCCGTGTTGCCCTGGAGAGAGAGCATCCGGTCAAAGCTGAACTGGTAGTTGGTGGTGCGATTCTGACTCAGATCGGCATATTTCACGGCGGCGATGCCCACGGTTTCCGCCACCTGCTCAACAAACCCTTCCTCGGCCTGCCGCTGCTCCTGGGCCATGCGCTCCACCAGATCAAGGCGGGCCCGCTCCACCGCTTCATCCAGCAGGTCCCGCAGGCGGACGGTGGCGCCGGAGCGGGTTTTGAGCTTCTTGCCGTCCGTTCCCTGCACCAGGCCAAAGGGCACGTGCTGGAGGTGACAACCGGTCGGCACCCACCCGGCCCGCTGCGCCACCTGAAACACCGCCGCAAAGTGGTTGGACTGGCCCGCATCGGTGACATACACCACCCGGTGCGCCCCCTCGCCGCCCCCGTCGGGGCTGGCCAGCCGCTGGCGGATGGCAGCCAGGTCGGTGGTGGCGTAGTTGTAGCCCCCGTCGCGCTTCTGCACAATGAGGGGCAGGGGCTGGCCGTCCTTGCCCGTCATGCCCTCCAGAAACACACAGCGGGCGCCGTCGTCCACCACCAGAAGCCCCGCCTGCTCCAGATCCTCCACAACCCCCGGGAGGGCCTGGTTGTAAAAGGATTCGCCCCGCTCCACAAGTTGCACGTCCAGGCGGTCGTAGACGGCCTGGAAGGCCTGGCGGGATTGCCGGCAGAGCAGCCCCCAGGCCCGCAAGGACTCCGGCTCCCCCGCCTGAAGCTCCACCACCTCGCCACGGCTTTGCTCCCGGAAGCCCTCATCCTCGTCAAAGCGCCCCTTGGCCTGGCGATAGAAGGCCACCAGGTCCCCCAGGTCCACGTGCTCCTCGCCGGACAGGGAACGGGGCGCCACGTGTTTGAGGTGGGCAATCAACATGCCGAACTGGGTCCCCCAGTCTCCCAGGTGGTTGAGTCGCAACACTTGGTGGCCACGGAAGGACAGCAACCGGGCAATGCAGTCGCCGATGATGGTGGAGCGCAGGTGCCCCACATGCATTTCCTTGGCGATGTTGGGGCTGGAAAAATCCACCGCCACCCGTTGCCGCGGCTGCGCCATGGGCACCCCCAACCGGGGCTGATCCAGCCGCGCCTGCACCTCTGCCGCCAACACCTCCGGCCGAACGGTGAAGTTGATAAACCCCGGTCCCGCCACCTGGGGCGGATGGCACAGGTCCTCCACCTGCAGATGATCCACCACAGCCTGGGCAATCCGCCGCGGCGGGCGACCCAGCACCTTGGCCAACCCCATGGCGCCGTTGGCCTGGAAATCGCCGAATTCCGGCCTTGTGGCTGGCGTCAAGGGAAAATCCACTGGCCCGTCCGAGGGGGCCACGACCCGGGCCAGGGCTTCCGTCAGCCGGTGTTGCAGGGCGTTCCGGAGCTTGAGCATGGGCTGCCAGCCAGTGTGGATGCAACCCCTATCTTGGCCCAGCGCCCCGTACCTGGGGCTCGGGAGCGGCTTCCAGATCCTGGAGTTGACGGTACAACTCCACAATCTCCTCCGACGGAGCCGAGGGACTGACGATGCGCAACTCCACAATCTGATCCCCGCAATCTCCATCGGTGCGAACGCCACAACGTCGTAGTCGCAGTAACTGACCACTGGAGGAGCGGGGGGGGATCTCCAGTTCCACGAGACCGTGGATGCTGGGCGCCGTGACATAAGCCCCCAGAACCGCATCAGCAGGGGAGACATCGAGACGGTAGTACACCTGTAGGCCGTCCACCCGCAGACCGTCCCGGGTGCGCACCCGGAGTCGCAGCAGGTGGTCCCCCCCGTCCGGGGCAACACCGGCCAGACGGAGACGCCAGCCATCCCCCGCCCCTGGGGGCGTGTTCACCTCCACATGGGCGCCGTCAGGCAGGACCACCACCTGCCGGGATCCCCGCCAGGCCTGTTGAGGGGTGAGGGCCAGGGCCGTCTCCCGGCTACGGGACGGCCGGGGTGGGGCCGCAGGCGGCTCTGGCTCTGGTGGTGGTTCTGGTGGCCGGGATGGCGGTGGGGGGGGTGCCTGGGCCGGTTCTGGCCTGGGGGACGGGGGGGGCGGCCCACCGGAGCGTTCCCCGGGCCGGCGCCGCCCGAACAGGTGGGCCAGGTAATCTTCAAAGGAGGGGAAGCCGTGCAACTCCTCCCCGCCGTCGCCCCTGGCAACGCTTTGCCGCCAGGCCCGCTGACGGGACGGGTCGCTGAGCATTCCATAGGCGGCATTGATGCGCTTGAACCGCTCCTCCGCGGTGGGATCACCGGGGTTCAGGTCCGGGTGCCAGCGCCTGGCCTGCTGCCGAAAGGCGCGCTTGAGTTCGGCGGCGGAGGCCCCGGGCTGCAACCCCAGCACAGCCCAGGCGTCAGGCTCGCCTCCCAGGGGGTCAGGGGCAGCCATCGCTTCTAGGCATCCTCCCAGGGATCCGCTTCCAACCGGGGCGTCGGCCGGCGGCGGGGTCGGGGTGGAGGGGAATCCCAATCCCTGTCCCCAGGGAGCCACTCATCCTCCATGGGTTCAGCCGGGGGGTGGCGTTCATAGGGGGCCGGGGCATCCTGCCGCTCCCGGTAGTAGGGCGCCGGTGGGGCGGCGCGCCTGCCAGGAGGGGGATCACCGGAACGGGACCGCTGCGGCCTGTCCCAACCGTCCTCGGGCCGCAGGCCGTCTCTTGTTCGGGAGGGCCAGTCATCCCATTCTTCATCCTCCGCAAAGAACTCGTCCCGCAGGGAGCCGATGGTGCGGCGGATCCCCCGCAGCGGTCCCCGCTCCTCGCGGCGGCTCTCCCGGCTGAGACAGCGATTCAACACCCGCAGGGCATCGTCGAGGACGGCGGCCGCCTCGTCCAGTTCCCGGGGCGGCGCTTCCGGATCCTGGAGCAGGTCTTGCAGGTCACGGCTGGCCCCGTCCACCACCTGTTTCTGACGTTCCATGGCATAGGGACCCAATTCCAGCGCCACATCCCGCAGGCGCCGCTCCGCCTGGGCCAGCAGGGTCTCGGCCTGGTTCCGCCGTTCCACGGCGGCCCGCAGGCGCCGGTCGTCCGCCGCACGATTTTCCGCATCCTTGAGGATGCGTTGAATCTCCTGCTCGCTCAGGGTGGAGCTGTTCTGAATGGAGACGGTTTGCTTGCGCCCTGTGGAGCGATCCATGGCCGAGACCTGAAGGATGCCGTTGGCGTCCACGTCAAAAGCCACCTGCACCTGGGGCACACCCCGGGGAGCCGGTGGAATCCCTGAAAGCCGGAAACGTCCCAGGGACTTGTTGTCACAGGCCATCTGCCGCTCCCCCTGCAACACGTTGATTTCCACGGAGGACTGGTTGGCTTCCGACGTGCTGAAGGTGTCGGACTTGCGGACAGGGATGGGGGTGTTGCGGGGAATCAGCGGTTTCATCACGCCACCCATGGTTTCCAGGCCAACGGAGAGGGGGGTGACGTCGTTGAGCAGGAAGTCCCGCAACTCCCCCCGCAGAATGCCCGCCTGAATCGCGGCCCCCAGGGCCACGGCCTCGTCCGGATTATGGCCTTGACTGGGCTCCCGGGGCACGATGGTGCGCACCAGTTGTTGCACCATGGGCATCCGGGTGGAGCCCCCCACCAGGATCACGTCGTCAATGTCCTCCGCCGTGATCCGCGCATCCCGCAGGCAGCGGCGCACCGGCCGCAACAGCCGATCCACCAGGTCCGGGCAGAGGTCCTCGAAAGTACGGCGGGACAGCTCGCACTCAAGGTGCAACGGCCCATCCGCGCCGGTGGCAACGAAGGGGAGGGAGACGGTGGTCAGGCGCACCCCCGACAACTCCTGCTTGGCCTTCTCGGCTGCATCCAGCAGCCGTTGCAGGGCCTGGCGATCCCGGCGCAGATTCACGTCGTGGTCCGTCTGGAACTGATCCGCCAGCCAGTCCACGATGCGCTGGTCGAAGTCGTTGCCCCCCAGTTGGGTGTCGCCACTGGTGGCCTTCACGTCAAAGATCCCGTTGCGAATGCGCAGCAGGGACACGTCAAACGTGCCGCCCCCCAGGTCGAATACCAGCACACAGCGGGCCGATTTGCGGTCGAAGCCACAGGCCAGGGCCGCGGCGGTGGGCTCGTTGAGGATGCGCAGCACCTCCAGGCCCGCCAGACGACCGGCATCACGGGTGGCCTGGCGTTGGGAGTCGTTGAAATAGGCGGGCACGGTGATCACCCCTGCTTCAACGGGCTCCCCCAGATGGGTGGCGGCATCATCGACAAGCTTGCGGAGGATGGAGGCCACCAGCTCTTCCGGGGCATACTCCCGCTCTGTGGCCGGAGAGACAATGCGGATTTTGCCCTGGTCGTTGCGGCGAATTGTGTAGGGGACACCCTTGGAGCCCTCATCCAGCTCATCGTAGTGGCGGCCGATGAAGCGTTTCAGGTTGGCGAACGTGTTGCCGGGATTCAGCACCAGTTGCCGCCGGGCCTGAAGACCCACCAGCAGTTCCCCCCCCTTGCTGAACCCCACCATGGACGGGGTGGTGCGCAGGCCCTCGGCATTGGCAATCACCTGGGGGCGTCCCCCCTCCAGGGCAGCCACAACGGAGTTTGTGGTCCCGAGATCGATTCCGACGGCTCGACCCATTGACCGGATCACGTGCTGATTCACCGTAGGGGCTTATGACCATGAGTCACGAGAGTGACCAGGATCCAGTTTCACGGATCGTAGAGGTCTCTGGCGAGAACGCCTCTCCCCGTGCGGTAGCCCCAACCCCGGCGGCCAGGATGTTCTGTGATCTTCACCCCGTCAGGGATGGTGAAGCGAGGCTGGTCACGGCCTCCGGCCTTGAAGCGGGGATGCCCCTTACCCCTGAAGAACGCCTGGAACGCCACCGACAAGCTCTGACGGTGTTTGGCCAGGAAGTGATCCAGATAGCGACCGGCGACCGCCAGGCCGAAGAGTTGCCCCGGGCCTTGCTGGCGGCGCCAGGCAGGGGCCGGTAGGGGACCTGTCGATAGTTGACAGGTGGACCGGAGTCAGTCACACTCCCATTCTTGCATTCTTGGTGAAGTGGAGCAAGGTCAAGCGGCCAAACTATGGCCCTGGCTCCATGAACAATAGCTGCTGGCGCAGTTGTCCCAGGGTGGGACTGATGGTCGTAATCATCCCTTAGTGATTCCTTAATGTGGCTGGCCTGGACCCTTAACTTCCCGTACCCCTAAGTTCCCCGGTGAAGATCCTCCTTCAATTTCTTCCATGTCTGTCCTCGCAAAGACCCTCACTGCCGCCGGTGCAGGGCTGTTTGCCGCTGCGACGGCTTTCTCTGCGCCTTCTCTGGCACAGATCCGTCTTGACGGCGCCGGCGCCACGTTCCCCGCCCCCATCTATGAGCGCTGGTTCAAGGATCTGGCTGCTGATGGCGGCCCCCAGGTCAACTACCAGGCCACGGGTTCCGGCACCGGTGTCAAGCTGTTCACCAACAACGACGTGGACTTCGGCGCCTCCGACTCCGCCATGGACGATGCAAAGGTGGCCAAGGTGCGCCGTGGCGTGGTGCAAATCCCCATGACCGGCGGCGCCATTGCGGTGGCCTACAACAAGCCTGGTTGTGACCTCAGACTCAGCCAGAGCCAGGTGGTGGGGGTCTTCATGGGCGCCATCACCAACTGGTCCGCCCTGGGTTGCGCCCCCGGCAGCATCACCGTGGCCCACCGCTCCGACGGCTCCGGAACCACCGCAGGCTTCACCAAGTCCCTCTCGGCTTTTTCCTCTGCATGGAAAGAGAAGGTGGGTGCTGGCAAAACCATTGAGTGGCCCGTTGGCGTGGGCGGTAAGGGCAACTCCGGTGTGGCTGGCCTGATCCGGAACAAGGTGGGCACCATTGGCTACGTGAACTACGGCTATGTGCAGAGCTCCGGCCTGCAGACGGCTGCTCTCCAGAACAAGGACGGCAACTACGTGAAGCCCAGCGCCGCCACTGCTGCTGAAGGTCTGTCCAAGATCGTTCTGGACAACCAATTGCGGGGGACGGACGCCAACCCTGCCGGCGCCAATTCCTTCCCCATTGTGTCCCTCACCTGGGTCCTGGCGTACCAGACGGGCAACAGCAGGAATCTGGATGCCCTGAAGCAGATCTTCAACTACATGCTCTCGGACAAGGCCCAGGCCATTAGCGACTCCCTCGGCTACGTGCCCCTGCCCGACAGCGTGGTGGCCAAGTCCAAGGCTGCCGTTGAGTCCTTGCGGCGCTGAGCCACGCCATGGCAAGGCTGGGGCAACTGCTCCAGCCTTGCCGCCTCAGGTACAGCCTCTGGATCAAGATCTCCGGTACGGCATTGTTATGGCACCCATGTTCACCCACAAGAAGCGCCCCTGGACAGAGAGGCTGGTTGACCACACCTTCATTCGCATGACGGCCGTCCTCGCCTCTGTGGTGAGCCTGACGGTGTTCGGGATTTTCTTCACGGTGGGCTTCCAGGCGGTGTTTCAAGGGGACCTTTCCAGCCTCCTGCCCTGGCATCCGGACTCCATCTGGCAAGGCATCGCAGCCTGGAACGACGAAGAGACGTTCGGGGTGCGCTGGGGAGCCATTCCCCACTTCGGCCTGGGCTTTCTGGCCGACAGCAGTTGGAATCCCGTCCGCAATGATTACGGAGCGCTGACACCCATCTACGGCACCCTGATGACGTCGGCCCTGGCGCTGCTGCTGGCCGTGCCCCTGGGGGTGGGGACCGCCATTTTCCTGACGGAAGATTTCCTTCCCCAGAAGCTGAGAACCACCATTGGTTTCATGGTGGAACTTTTGGCGGCTATTCCCTCCGTGGTGTTGGGGCTCTGGGCCATGGCCATGCTCAACGGTTTTCTGGCGGCGTTCACACCGCTGCACACCCATCTGGGCTGGCTCCCCGTTTTCGGCACGGAACCCGGTGGCCCCAACCTGGCCATGGCCTCCTTGATCCTGGTGGTGATGCTGCTGCCCATCATCACCGCCGTCTCCCGTGATTCCCTCAATCAAGTGCCCCCGGAGTTGCGCCAGGGGGCCTACGCCGTGGGGGCCACCCGCTGGACCAGCATCTTCCAGGTGCTCATCCCCGCTGCCGTTTCCGGCATCGTGGGGGGCGCCATGCTGGCCCTGGGAAGGGCTCTCGGGGAAACCATGGCGGTGACCATGATCATTGGCAACTCCACCAACCTGAGCGCCAGTTGGTTTTCCCCCAGCAGCACCATTGCCTCACTGCTGGCCAATCAGTTTGGCGAGGCGGATGATATTCAGGTGTCCGCCCTCTACTACGCCGCCCTGGTGCTGATGATCCTCACCTTCCTGGTGAACATCTGTGCCCAGGTCATCGTCAAACGGCTTGCCCTGAAATATGACTAGCAACGCGACCAATCCCATGGCCACAACCTGCTACCCACCCGCTGCCTCGGGATTGACCTACAACCCCTATGCCCCGCGCAACGTCTGGAATCGGGCCATGAATCTGTTGGCAGCGCTGTTTGCCACCATAGCCGTGCTGCCCCTGGTAGTTGTCACTCTCTATGTGCTCTACAAGGGGGGCGGAGCCATCACGCCGGCCATCTTCACGGAGTTGCCGCCGGCGCCGGGGTTGTCCGAACCCATGGGCATGGGCAACGCCATCATTGGCACCGCCATGGTGACCGGTGGGGCGGCGCTGGTGGCCATCCCGGTTGGCGTGGGGGGCGGCATCTATCTGGCGGAGGTGGCCAGAAAGGGCTGGTTTGCCCAGTCGATTCGCTTTGGCGTCAACGTGCTGGCCGGCGTCCCCTCCATCATCTGCGGCCTGTTTATCTATGCCCTGGTGGTGAACACCCGCATTCTCTGGGGTGAGTCCTTCTCGGCTCTGGCGGGATCTCTGGCACTGGCGGTGCTGATGTTGCCCACCATCGTCAAGACCACCGACGAGGGGCTGAAGCTGGTGCCCCAGGAGTTGCGCATGGGGGCCTTGGGCATCGGCGCCTCCCGGTTTGTCACCATTACCCGAGTGGTGTTGCCGGCCGCCGTCTCCCCCATTGCCACAGGGGTGGTGCTGGGCATTGCCCGGGCCGCCGGGGAAACCGCCCCGCTGATCTTTACGGCGCTGTTTTCTCCCTTTTGGCCTGACTGGGCATCAGGGTGGGGCCTGCTGGCCCCCACGGCAACCCTGTCCGTCCAGATCTACAACTTCGGCATCATGCCCTTTGAACCCCAGGTGCAACTGGCCTGGGCGGCCTCGTTCATCCTTGTGGTGATGATTCTGGCGGCCAACCTGTTGGCCCGCTGGCTGGCGCACTTCTCTGCCTCCTGATTCACCTGCCCTCCTCCACCGCACCATGACGCCCTCCATTGCCGATGCCATCATCAGTTGTGACAACGTCACCGTCAACTATGGCGCGTTCGCAGCCGTCAGAAACATTTTCCTGGACATTCCCAGGCACAAGGTGACTGCCTTCATCGGACCGTCCGGCTGTGGGAAGTCTACGGTGCTGAGATGTTTTAACCGCATGAACGACCTGATCGAGTCCTTCAGCATGAAGGGCAAGGTGTTGTTTCACGGTCAAGACCTGTACGGTCCTCGCGTGGATCCGGTGGAGGTGAGGCGACGGATCGGCATGGTGTTTCAGAAGCCCAATCCCTTCCCCAAAACCATCTACGAGAACATTGCCTTCGGGGCGCGGATCAATGGATTCAAGGGGGACATGGACGAGTTGGTGGAAACATCCCTGCGCCGTGCCGCCGTGTGGGATGAGTGCAAGGACAAACTCCAGGAAAGTGGTCTTTCCCTTTCGGGGGGGCAACAGCAACGTCTCTGCATTGCCCGGGCCATTGCCGTGGAGCCGGAGGTGATTCTGATGGATGAGCCGTGTTCCGCCCTGGATCCCATCTCCACCCTCAAGGTGGAAGAAACCCTCCATGCCTTGAAGAAGAACTTCACCATTGTGATTGTGACCCACAATATGCAACAGGCTGTGCGGGTTTCCGATATGACCGCCTTTTACAACGCCGTTGATATGGAAGGGAGTGACGGCATGGTGGGCTACTTGGCAGAATACAATGAGACCAGAGAGATTTTCAACAATCCCAAATCCAAAGATACCGAAGAATATGTCACTGGTCGCTTTGGGTGAGATGGTGACGGGAGGTTGACTTGTGTATCACAACTGGGACTAACCCATGCCGGTACGGTACAGGGTGAGCACGTCCGCCATGGCGCGAATGCGGTTGATGGTTTGTGTCAACTGATGGGCGCTGTGGAGTTCAATGCTCAGATCAATGCGGGCCGGCTTGCCGCGGCTGGTGCGCACGCGAGCGTCCAGCACGTTGATGTTGGCGTCGGAAAGCCGTGTAAGAATATCCTTGAGCACGCCAACACGGTCCATCACGTTAATTCTCAGGCGAACAGGATAGGTGTTCTCTTCAGGGTGGCTGGGATTCCACTGCACCGGTAGACGGCGCTCCACGGGAATGCGTTCCACGTTGTCACAATCCTGTCGGTGAATTGTGAGACCGTGGTTGCCCAAAGAGACAGCACCGACGATGGATTCCTTGGGGAGAGGCGTACAACAACCAGCCAGGCGGAAGTCCAGTCCGTCCACACCCAGGATTGGATTTCCCCGCAACTGATCCGCCGTAGCACTCAGATCGCGACTGGATGGAGCGGGGGATGTGGGGACAGTTTGGGGCTTGGGGGGCGAGAGATGTTTGGTCTGGAGGCGAATCTCCTCCCGTATGCGGTTGGCAACCTGGTGAATGGTGAGTGCGCCAAAGCCAACGGCGGCCAACAGGTCGTTGACCGTATAAAGGTTACAACGCTCAGCCACTTTCTGCATGGCTGGAGATTTTAGCAACTCCTCCAGACCATGGCGGCCCAACTCATGCTCCAGCATATCCCGACCACGGTTGATATTCTGATCACGATGACTGGTCTTGTACCATTGACGGATACGGTTGCGGGCCGTTGGCGTGGCAACAAAGTTTAACCAGTCCAGACTGGGACGGGCATTGCGTTCCGTAACGATTTCAACAATATCGCCATTCTTCAAGGGGGTGGACAGGGCCACGAGGCGGTCATTGATGCGGGCGCCATGGCAGTGATGTCCCACCTCCGAATGGATACGATAGGCAAAGTCCACAGGTGTGGAACCACGCCGTAAACCCAGAACATCTCCTTTGGGGGTAAATACAAACACCTCATCATCAAACAAATCATCCTTGATGGAAGCCAGGTAGTCCTGACCATCCCCATCGGAAGTCTCCCGTTGCCAGTTGAGAAGCTGGCGCAGCCAGTTGAACTGCTCCTCCGCCTGGCCGTTGCCGTTGGCAGGGGAGCCCCCCTCCTTGTACTTCCAGTGGGCAGCAATCCCGTATTCCGCAACCTGATGCATCTGCTGTGTACGAATCTGCACTTCAAGGGGGCGTTGATTGGCAATAACAGCAGTATGTAATGATTGGTAGCCATTGGGTTTGGGCAAGCCAATATAGTCCTTGAAGCGACCGGGAATGGGACGGAACGTGTCGTGAACCACGGCAAGTGCTCGATAGCAGTCCTCCAAGCTATCTGTTAAGACTCGCAGTGCAGCCACATCGTAGATCTCATGGAAGGCTTTATTTTGTCGTTTCATTTTACTCCAGATACCATAAAGATGCTTGGGACGACCATTCACGTTCACCTGGTCAAGACCAGCCTCCGACAGCCGTTGACGCAGCAACTCCACAGTGGCGTTGAGCCGTTCTTCCCGCTCACTCCGCTTGCTGGCCAACTGTTGAGAGATATGACGGAACTCCTGTGGATTGAGCACTTTGAAGGCCAGATCCTCCAGTTCCCATTTCAGCTTGCCAATCCCCAGACGATTGGCCAGAGGCGCATAGATTTCCAAGGTTTCGATGGAGATTCTTCTTTGCTTTGCCGGCGCCAACGCCGTTAATGTGCGCATGTTATGAAGACGGTCAGCCAGTTTGACCAGCACCACACGAATATCACTGGCCATGGCGAGAAACATACGACGCAGATTTTCGGCCTGTTCCTCCGTGCGGTTGACAAAATGAATGCCCCCCAATTTTGTGACGCCGTTCACCAGTGCCCGCACCTCACGGCCAAATCTGGCTTCGATATCGGCCGTGGTCACACCACAGTCCTCCACCACGTCATGGAGGAATCCGGCGGCAATCACACCGGGACTCACCCCGATCTCCCGCAACAGATGGGCGACAGCAAGAGGATGGCTGATGTAGGGCTCGCCGCTGGCGCGCTGCTGCCCCTGGTGCTGTTGCCAGGCAAAATCAAAAGCGGCGGCAATCAGGGCAGCCCCCTCCAGGGGATTCTGAGGACGGCGTTGCTCCGGCGGCGGCGTCTCTTGCAGACACTCCACCAGCCAGGCGGGCAGCGGAACGCCGTAATGCTGTTGCAGCCGCTCCCCACCCCTCGCCACAGCCTCTCCTCTCCCGTGGGGATCGCAACCGCTGAGGACGGAGGGGCTGGAGGTTTTCAGCACATTCGGTGGAGACCTGGCCTCCAGGTTAAGCCCAATCACACGCTGGTGATGCAATCCCCATGGCCAGGCCGTGATCTGGGCCGGCAAGATGGGGGGCAGATGGGTACGGGAGCAGGTCTTGATGCAATTCATTGACCTGGTGCAGATCGAGGTGCAGGCGGGCCAGGGCGGGGACGGCATTGTGGCCTTCCGCCGGGAGAAATTCGTGCCGGCGGGGGGGCCGGCCGGCGGGGACGGGGGCCGGGGCGGGGACGTGGTTCTGGAGGCCACCACTAACCTGCAGACCCTGCTGGATTTCAAGTACAAGCGCCGCTTTGCGGCTGGCGACGGGCGACGGGGCGGCCCCAAGAATCGCACCGGCGCCAGCGCCCCGTCCCTGCTGGTCCACGTGCCCTGCGGTACGGAGGTGCATGACCTGGTGGACAACGCCTGGCTGGGGGATCTGACGGCGCCGGGACAGCAACTCCGCGTCGCCGTGGGGGGAAAGGGGGGCTTCGGCAATACCCGCTACCTGAGCAACCGCAACCGGGCGCCGGAGCAATGCACCACCGGCCATCCCGGCCAGCAGCGGCAGTTACGGTTGGAACTCAAACTCCTGGCCGAAGTGGGGTTGGTGGGTTGTCCCAACGCCGGCAAGAGCACCTTGATCCGCGCCCTCTCAGCGGCGCGCCCCAAGGTGGCGGACTACCCTTTCACCACGTTGACCCCCAACCTGGGGGTGGTGCGGCGCCCAACGGGAGACGGCACGGTGTTTGCCGATATTCCCGGACTGATCCAGGGCGCCGCCATGGGGGCCGGCCTGGGGCATGATTTCCTGCGCCATATCCAGCGCACCCGTCTTCTGGTTCATCTGGTGGATGCCACGGCAGAGGATCCCTGCAGGGATGGGGCCGTACTGCTGGGGGAGCTGGCAGCCTACGACCCCACCCTGCTGGACCGTCCGCGCCTGCTGGCCCTCAACAAGAGTGATGCCCTGGACGCCGACACGGTCGCGGGCTTGGCCGCCAGGCTCAGCCAACACCTGCAACAGCCCTGCCATCGGATCTCCGCCGTCACGGGCCAGGGCCTGGAGCAACTG
>NZ_JENA01000025.1 GCF_000586015.1 Candidatus Synechococcus spongiarum SH4
GAATCAACTGCTCAAGGTGGGGGTTCGGGCCTTGAGCGTGGCCACTGTCGGGGTGATTCTGCCCTTTGCAGGGGGCGCCTTGGGGCTGATCTATCTCTTTGACGTTCACGTGATCCCGGCCGTCTTTGCCGGCGCCGCCCTGACCGCCACCAGCATCGGCATCACCGCCAAGGTGTTCGGCGAGCTCAAGTACTTGAAAACCAGCGAAGGGCAGACGGTGATTGGCGCTGCGGTGCTGGACGACATTCTGGGCATCGTGATCCTGGCGGTGGTGGCCAGGTTGGCCACGGGTGGTTCTCTGGCCACCGGTCCCATCGTCAAGCTGCTGGTGGCCGCAGTGGCGTTTGTGGCCATCTCCCTGTTCCTGAGCCGCACTGCCGCCCCGTGGTTCGACCGACTGGTGGATGCCCTGGCGGCCCCGGGAGAGAAAATCGTCTGTGGCGTTATCGTGCTGTCTCTGGGCTGTTTTGTTGCCACGGCCATTGGCCTGGAGGCGGTGCTTGGCGCATTCGCAGCAGGCTTGGTGCTGAGTAGTTCCAAACACGTCCATGAACTCACAGCCCTCACCGAACCCATCGTGGCCCTCTTTGCCACCCTTTTCTTCGTGATGATCGGCACCGGCTTTGATTTCTCGGTGATCAATCCACTGAATCCGGACAACCACGGCGGCCTTGTGATGGCTGGCTTCCTGCTGGCCGTGGCCATCCTGGGCAAGGTGGCCACGGGCTGGTCTTATTGGAGCAAGGAAAAAACCAACCGTCTGGCTGTGGGTCTGGGGATGATGCCCCGGGGAGAAGTGGGCCTGGTCTTCCTGGCGCTGGGGGGGAGCACCAATGTGCTCGGTAGCAACCTGGAGGCGGCAATTCTCCTGATGGTGATTGGCACCACCTTCCTGGCTCCCCTGCTGCTGCGCCTGGTGCTCCCCACAACCGGCGGCAATGATCCTGAACCTGAATTGGCGAGTCCTGCCTCGTCCTGAGGCTTTTCCTCCTTCTCTCCCCGCTGCGCGGCCATGACTGTCATTCGTTCCAAGCCCTCCGCCACCTTGCCGGAGCCGCCGGCAGCCGATGGCGCAGCAGCGGCCCATGGAGGCATCAGCATCGCCAGGGACCCCTGGAAGTTCCGGGGGCATTCCATCCACTGCCTGAAGGCAACACCCCAGGACCATGGGGCGGCCATGGCCAGCCGGAGGCGGCCGGCCCTTGTGCTCATTCACGGCTTTGGCGCCAGCACCCGCCATTGGCGCCACAACATTCCCTGCCTCGCCCAACGGTACGAGGTCCATGCGTTTGATTTGCTGGGCTTCGGCCGTAGCGCCAAGCCCACGGACCTGGCGCTGGACACCAGCTTCTGGCGCGATCAACTCCTGGACTACGTGAGGGAGCGGGTGGGACGACCGGCGGTGTTCGTGGGCAACTCCCTCGGGGGATACGTGGCCCTTCGGGCGGCGGCGGCACAACCGGATTCCAGCGCTGGCGTGGCTCTGCTCAATCCCATGGGACGGTTTCGCTGTGAGCAGGAAAACATGCAGGGGCAGGGGCGCCTGTCCTGGGTGGCCAACGGTCTGATGGGGATGGGGCGCGCCCTTCTCAAAACACGGGTCTTCCAGAGACTGCTGTTCGAGCACCTGCGGCGACCCGCCAGTATCCATCGCCAGTTGCGGAAGGTGTACGTGGATCCCACCAACGTGGATGAGGAACTGGTGGATTCCATTCGCCGTCCTGCCCTGGATCCGGGCGCCTTCGCCGTGTTTGCCAACATCCTCAACATGCCCGCCCATGGGCCGGTGGACGACTGGTTTTCCCGGTTGCGCGCCCCGCTGCTGTTCTGCTGGGGACGCCATGACCCCTGGATCAATCCCATTCCCCGGCTGGCCCTGTTTCGTCAGGCGGCGCCGGAGGCCGAGGAAGTGATTCTGGACGCTGGCCACTGCCCCCATGACGAGCAACCGGACAGCTTCAATGCGGCCTTTTTGCAATGGCTGGATCGTCTTGTCGCCACAGCCGGGGCCTGAACTCGACCATGGTCCGCCCGTGTGGCCGTTCCGGGCAGGAACACCGATAGGCTGAAGTTCCCTGTGATCGTGGCCTGATGAACGTCCCACTTCCCCTATGGATGAAGCGCGCCATGGCCCTGTCCGGGTGCAGCGCCTTGCTGGTTCTGAGTAGCGCCGCCTTGCCCAGGCGCGGTTGGGCGACTCTCATTACAGACAGCCCCAAGGAGGTAATTGACGAAGCATGGCAGATCATTTACCGCAACTACCTGGTCTCCATCGGTGACTATGACAGGAAAAGTTGGCGCCAGTTGCGCAAGGAGCTGCTCTCGAAGAGCTATAGCACCAGGGACGAGGCCTACGAGGCCATTCGGGGCATGCTGCTCACCCTGGAAGACCCCTACACCCGCTTCATGGACCCTGACGAGTTCAAGGAGTTGCATATTGATACCACCGGTGAGTTGACGGGGGTGGGCATCCAGCTCAGCTTCGACGAGGAAACCCAGCGATTGACGGTGGTGGCGCCCATTGAGGATGGCCCGGCAGCCGCCGCTGGCGTGGAGACCAACGACCACATCGTGGCCATTGACGGCAAAGATGCCCGAGGGATGAGCTCGGAAGAGGCGGTGCAACTGATCCGCGGACCCATCGGTTCTCTCGTCACCCTCACCATCGAGCGGGAAGGCGAGAGCTTCGACGTGGTCATCATCCGGGAGCGCATCAGCATCAACCCGATGGTGAGCCGGATCAACACAACCTCCGCCGGCGCCCAGGTGGGCTACATCCGCCTCAAGCAGTTCAGCGCCAACGCCGCCACAGACATGTCCAAGGTGGTCAGAGACATGGAAGCCCAAGGGGTGGATGCTTATGTGCTGGACCTGCGTTTCAATCCCGGTGGCCTTCTGGAAGCCAGCGTGGCCATTAGCGATCAGTGGCTGGACGTTGGCGTCCCCATCGTGAGCATTCAGGGGGGACGCGACAGGAGCATACGCCTCACGCGACAGGAGCCGCTCACGGACGACCCCCTGGTGGTTCTGGTCAACGGGGTCAGCGCCAGCGCCAGTGAAATTCTATCCGGCGCCATCCAGGACAACGGTCGCGGCAAGCTCGTAGGCGAGCAAACCTTTGGCAAGGGGCTTGTGCAGTCCGTGCGGGCGCTTTCGGATGGTTCCGGCATGACCGTGACCATCTCCAAATATCTGACCCCCAACGGTCGAGACATCCACAGGGAAGGGATTGAACCGGATGTGGAGTCTTCCCTGAGCGTCGAGGAACTGCGGGATCTGGGTGTGGATGGCTTGGGAACCATGAAGGATCGCCAATACCGGGTGGCGGAAGGGATCCTCCTGCAAGCCCTGACTCAACCGGGAGGAGGGAACACTCGGGATCTCTAGGCAGTGGCAGCGACGGACCTCAGATTCCGGCGCCGACGGGTTGCATCAGGCCACCACCCGAGGAGTCATCGTCGTCGTCGTTGGGAAAGCCGCTGCTGACGAAGAACAGGGCCATTGCGGAAACACTGATCAGCAAGGAGACGTTGATGGCGATGAGGTCGTCCAACAGGATTTATGCAGTTGCCGTAGTGTAACAGCACTTTTCCTTTTGCGTAGAAAATCGGGAATCCCGGAGAGGAAGCCGGGCCGGCGGGGAATCACCGCTAGCGCACCCCACCATGGCTGGCTGAGGGCCAGGGCACCAATCTCAGGGCAATGGCCTGAACTGCGGCCTGGGTGCGGTCACGGGCCCCCAGCTTGTCCAGCAACTGGCCCACATGGGTTTTCACGGTGCTGATCTCCAGGTGCAGGTTTTCACCAATTTCCCGATTGGAATGGCCTTGAACAATCAGTTGCAGCACCTGCCGTTCTCGCGCCGTGAGCTTGTGGTCCTGCTGGGAACCACGGTCACCATGGGGGGTTCGTGGCTCTGTGGTGAGCGCGGGATCCCTGTACCTGCCTCCATTCAGCACAACCCTCAAGACCTGAACCACGGTGCCGGCATCCGCCGAGTTGATGCCAAGGATCCCATCGCAGCAGGCCTCCGCAATTTCCCGACTGAATTGAGAATCAGGAAGATTGCAGATCAATACAGTCTTTGGCGCTGCGGGCAGGCGTTTGGCCTGGGAGATGAGCGCAAGGGTGTCCCCCTCAACAACCAGGGGTTCAATGCAGACAAGCAGTTGAGGTCGCCGGGAGCGGATCAGAGCAAGGCCGTGGGTTGCGCATGTGGACAGCTCCAGGGCCAGTGGCTCGGGAAACAGGGCAACACTGATGATCGACACAAGACCGAGGATGTCCTGGCGACCGCAGACCACCACCACGGATGCCCCGGGTTCGGTGCGTAAAGCGTTGCCCGGGATGGGGGAAGGCTCTTGGAGAGAGGGGCCGTATCGAGGCATTGGGTGGGAGCGATGGTTGCTTATTGAGAATATAACCCAACAGACATGGCTAAATGAGACTCAATAAGAGGTTATTTGCAAACGCCGCCCCAAGGCCTGGCCTTGGGGGGCCCGGGGTCATGCCCCTCTCCCGAACCATGGGCCTGATCCCGCCCCCATCGGCAGGGCTCGCCACCATTCCCCCATCGGGTTGTCAGGAAGACCCGGCCACCACGCCACTCTTGTGCAGGCTCGTCTCCATGGCCTGGCGATTCAGACAATCCAGGCTGAAGCGATATCCCTGCTGCCGCACCGTCTGAACCACGCTACCTTCTCTCCCCAGTCCTGCCTGCTCCAGCTTGCGCCGCAAGGTGAGCACCTGGGTATCCACGGAGCGGGGGCCGCCACTATGGGGTGGCCAGGCCATGCGCAACAATTCCTGGCGGCTGCGGGTGACGCCAGGGGGCATCAACAGGGCGCAAAGCAAGGCGAACTCCCGCGGACTCAGTTCCACGGGTTCATCCCGAAGGGTCACCCTTCGCAAGAGCAGGTGGACATCCAACGGTCCCACGCTGACCCGTTCCTTCAGACTATTGGTGCGACGCAACAGTGCCCGGCAGCGGGCGGCCAACTCTTCCAGGCCAAAGGGCTTGCATAAAACATCGTCAGCGCCGCCGTCGAGCAACTCCACGGTGGCCTCCGTGGCTGTACGGGCCGTGAGAATCAACACACGACAGCCCAGGGATTCCGCAAGACGCAAGCCCGTTGAATCCTCCAGAAGCTCTGTGGCCACCAGCAGATCGGGCTTTTCGTTGGCGCAGACCTGCATGGCTTGGTGGGCAGTGGCTACACCTGCGGTCAGGTGGCCGTCCTGTCGCAAACGCTGGGCAAGCACAACCCGCAGCGCCGGATGGGCCTCCAGCACAAGGATGCGGGTTGCCGTGGTCAGCGACCCGCGGTCAGTTGCGCCAAGGTTGGACTCCAAAGCAGGCTGGTGTAGATAGGGTTAAGCTATCCGTAGAAAAGGTTTGGCTGCTGCCCAGGCCCGGTCAAACCGAGGTGGATATTGACCTTTGTAAAGGAAGGAGATAGTCACCAGCCCCGCGCTCCCCAGGATCCCCGCCAACCGGAAAAACACCGGGAAACCACCACCATCATCACCCCCATGTGATGCCCCGTTCATCCTCCAGCCTCCCCCAACACCGATGACGGCCCTTCAAGATCCCGATGCGATCCGCCACTTCCAATCCCTCTGCGATGCGTGCCGCCATATGGCCCTCCGCGGCTGCAATCCATCGGAGTTGCGCCTCTACGCGGATGGCTATCTCCATTGTCTGGGCCGCAGCCAGCAATTGAACCCCATGGCGCAGCAGCGGTTGGAGGAATTGATTGGCCGCTGGATCCTGGATCCCTCCAGCAGCATCTGGCCGGAAGGGCGCAACCACGGCCTGCAGCGCCTGCTCAGCTAACCCTCAACTCCCCTCGACGGCGGAATTCAGGACGCCAGGGCCACCTCCATGGTTTCTCGCAGTTCGCCGGAGTTGTACATCTCGATGAGAATGTCGCTGCCGCCAAGGAACTCCCCCTTGAGATACACCTGGGGGATGGTTGGCCAGTTGGCGTAGTCCTTGATTCCTTGGCGAATCTCCGGATCCGAGAGCACGTCAAATGTTTCGTAGGGGATGCCAAGGGCGTTGAGCACCTGCACCACGTTGTTGGAAAACCCACACTGGGGCATGAGCTTGCTCCCCTTCATGAAGACGAAAACGGGGCTGCTGGTCACCAGGGTTTCAATGCGTTGCTTCAGGGCAGGATCCATGACAGTGGGAGTGTTGGGAGAATGGGCGCCAAGGGACCGGGGGCAGCCATTGAGGGACTGTGCCTCATGCCGTGTCCCTAGGCTGGCGGCGCCGTTGTCAGGGCCAGGGCGTGAATGGCTTCGCTGGCAAACTGGTTCTTGAGGGCGCCATAAACAAGTTGATGCTGACGCACCCGGGGCAGACCGGCAAACGCTGCCGAGGTCACGGAGACCTGCAGGTGGTCTCCGGAACCGGTGAGATCCTCAACGGCCACCTGGGCATCGGGAAGGGCTGCGCAGATGGCAGCCTCAACAGCGGCTGGAGTGACCATGGTCAGCAAAGCGCACTTGAATCCTAGCCGCCATCCTAGCCTGCACTTCCACCGGGTCCCTGGTACAGGGTTTCGGCAAAGCCCAACTCCACCAACTGCTGATAGGCCCGGGCGCCCAACGGATTGGTGACCGTCATCAGCTTGATCACGTCCACCAGCAACGGAACCGCCACCTCGGGCTGTTGCAGGCGACGGTAGAGGGCGGCAAGGCGAAGGTTGGCTTCGGCTTGCAGCGTAATGGAGCGGCGACCTTTGGTGTCCATTTCCCGGGGCACCCGGGCATCGAGGCCACGGAAGGCGCCACTGAGGTCACGATAGAAGCCCGCCAATGCCCGGGCTGCGCCGCGGGCGTCGTCGTAGTTCCTGCGCGCTGTCTCCAGATCTTCTGCTGCAACGGCTTCATCCCCCTGTTTCAGGAGGCGTTCCACGGTGTCAGGGTTGAAGCTGGCCTCGTCGGACTGAAGCACCTTGACGGTGGCTTCCGATGGATCCTGCTCCTGGGCAAAAGAGCCATGGGCAAGCGGCAAGGCCAGGGCCACCGCCAAAGCCGTGAAGTAGCCAACAGAAGATTGCCAGAGGTTACGCACCGGCAGGGAGACAATGATGTAATTCATAGTACGGGATCAGGGAACCGGGCAGAAGGGCCACCGATTACCCTGGATCCCTGGCTCGCCACAGCAGTGCTCACGAGGTACGGTCACCATGACAACCCATCTACGGACCCCGGACGCCAAACCAGAGACAGGAATCCCGGTCACCATCCTGACGGGATTTCTTGGGGCGGGGAAGACCACGCTGCTCAACCACATTCTCGGCAACCAGGACGGCTTGAAAGTGGCCGTACTGGTCAATGAGTTCGGTGAGATCGGCATTGATAACGACCTGATTGTGACCACCAGCGACATCATGGTGGAGTTGAGCAACGGTTGCATCTGCTGCTCCATCAACGGGGAACTGGTGGAGGCCATGGACCGACTGCTGGCCCAGCCCCAGCGGTTGGACTACGTCATTGTGGAGACGACGGGTCTGGCGGACCCTCTGCCGGTGGCCATGACCTTCCTGAGCAGCGAGCTGCGGGATGAGTGCCGCCTGGACTCCATCATCACCCTGGTGGATGCGGAGAACTTTTCCCTGGATCTGCTGACGGGTGACGTGGGCCGTAGACAGATTGTCTACGGCGACATTGTGCTGCTCAACAAGACTGATCTGGTGAGCGAGGAGCGGCTGAAGCAGGTGGAGCACTCTCTCCTGAACATCAAACCGGATGCCCGCATTCTCCCTTGCCGTCGCGGCAACGTTCCCCTGGGACTCCTCCTCAGCGTGGGCCTCTTTGACTCCGACCGCTGGCTCCAGCCTGAGGAGGAGGATTCCCAACCCGGCCATGACAGCCACCACAGCGGGGACCATCACCACCACCACGACCACCACGACCACCACGGCCACCATGGTCACCACCATCATCACCCGTCGGACGGGGACGAGGCCGGCGCCATTGAAGGGTTCACGTCCCTCTCCTTCCGCAGCGATCAACCCCTGGACCTGCGCTCCTTTCAGAACTTTCTCGATAATCAGCTTCCCCAGACCGTGTTTCGGGCCAAGGGGATTCTCTGGTTCCGGGAGAGTGAGCGGCGCCACCTGTTCCACCTGGCCGGTAAACGCTTTTCCATTGACGACGACGACTGGCCTGCCGCCAAGTCCCGCAGCAATCGCCTGGTTCTGATTGGCCGGGATCTGGACCACGCCACCTTGCGGCAGCAACTGGCCGTCTGCTGCGTCGGCGCAAGAGGGGTGTGGGCCTCGCCTGAGATTCCATAATTCACCCGATCATTCGCTGATCCCCATGGTTCAGAGGCGCCCTTCCCTGATCGTCCTGGTGCTGGCCATCGCTGGGCTGGCCCTGGCTCCCGTGATCATGGTGGCGTGGCTGGCGCTGCAGGATCAAGGCATTGCCGAGGGAATCGGCGTTGGCGTGATCAACACCCGCCAGCTCAGGGGAACCATCGGCCTGTTGGCCACCGTTGGCCTCGGGGTGACCCTGCTGGGGGTGACCACCGGCTGGGTGACCGCCTGTTGCCGCTTCCCCGGACGTCGCTTCCTGCGCTCCATTCAGCTTCTGCCCCTGGCCACACCGGCCTACCTGCTGGCGGCGACCCTGGTGGATCTGGGATCCATCCAGGGATGGCGTGTCTACGGGTTCGTGTGGGGGGTGGTGGTGCTCAGCCTGGCCAACTATCCCTACGTCTTCCTGCTCACGACGGATAGCTTCTCCCGCCTGGGCCAGCGGCAACTGGAGGCCTGCCGCACCCTGAGCCTGGGGCCTTGGGGAAGTTTCTGGCGGGTGGCGCTGCCCCTGACCCTGCCCGCCGTTGGCGCCGGCATTGCCCTCAGCGGCATGGAGGTGGTCAATGAACTGGGGGCCGTGGAGTTGCTGGGCGTTCCCACCTTGTCCTACGGCATCCTTCAGCGCTGGCAGGAGCAGGGCAACCCCACCAGTGCCGCCCAGATGGCCCTGGTCACCCTGGTGGTGGTGGCCAGCCTGGTGGCCCTGGAGCGCTGGCTCCGCCGCCGCAGCCGCCGTTGGGCGCTGGATGGCCGTAGTGTCCACCCGTCGTTGGTGTGGCCCTTGGCGGGGTGGCGCGCCGCAACCGCCCAGGTGATTTGCGCCCTCCCCCCTGCCCTGAGCCTGGGTGTGCCCCTGCTATGGATGAGTCGGCGCTGGCAGGGAATGGCGGAGGACCCGCAAGAGTTGCTCACCCTGACAGGGAATACCGTGATCCTGGCTTCGGCGGCGGCGGTGCTCACCATTGCCGTAGCCCTGTTTCTGGCGGTGGCGCGCCGCTGGATCCGCCATCCGCTACTGCAACGCCTGGTGTTTGTGGCCTCCATGGGCTATGCCATTCCAGGCACGGTTCTGGCCCTGGGTCTGTTGGCCCTGGGGGGCCGCTTTGGCTGGACACCATTGACCCTCCTGGTTCTGGGCTACACGGACCGCTTCATGGCGGTGGGCCGGGGTGGATTTGACGCTGCCCTGGAGCGGATTCCCCCCACCATGGAAGAGGCCGCCACCAGTCTGGGCAGCAACTGGCAGCAAACCCTGTGGCGTATCCATTTGCCTCTATTGGCCGGTCCCCTGCGGGTGGGGGCCCTGCTGGTGTTTGTGGACACCATCAAGGAGCTGCCCCTCACCTTTGCCCTGCGGCCCTTCAACTTTGACACCCTCTCCGTGCGGGTATTCCAGTACGCGGGAGACGAGCGGCTGAACTCCGCCCTGGGGCCGGCCGCCCTGATCCTGACCCTCGGCCTGGTGGCCTCCTTCGCCATGATGCGCACCACGGAAACCCTGGCGTCCCAGGCGGCGCCGGTGGCGGAGTGGGAAGGCCAGGGTAAAATGTCGGCAGTAAAGCTTAAGGCTCCATGATGAAAAAGCTGACCGCACCACGGAAGCGCCCCACTGCAGCCGGGTTGACCGGGGGCCATCCGGGCCGTGCCCATGGCGGCGCCTGGGGTGCTATTTGCCGGTGCAGCCATTGCGGGGCCGTTCGGCTTTGATCTGAAGAGTTCTGTGGAGCCTTCGAGGCTTTATAGTTTCTGCGAGGAGGGTGATGGTGGTCACTGGAACTATGAGTGTACTACTGCCCCCAAGCCTCATCCTGATATGGATACTTATCTTCTACACTTCGTAAAAGGTGTTGGTGTATGTGGCGTGAGAAGTGCAATCACAGACATTTATACTGATAGCAGCGGATCCATTTTAAGGAATAAGACTGACAGCATCGCCAACCAAATAAAGCTTAAGTACGGACAATGGAGTATTAAGATTGATGAGCTAGAGGGAAATTCTTTTGATTCACCATTATTTTGGACGTATTCACTTTCGGAAGGACTAAGGGATTATGATTACTATTGGGGTTCATCAGGTTTGTCGGCTGCGCATCGTAGTAGCATAGATCGAATACTTGTTATGACCGAAGCCTTCAGCAGCAGTGAAGGGTTGATTCTGATTGACTTCTACACACCCCTGACCTCACTACCGCTGAAGGCGAGGGTCGCGTGTGCATAAGTCCCGACTACTGAGGTAAGGTTAGGCAATGGCCGAGTTCACGTTGGGAAGCGAGCATGGGGAGCATCCACCCAACGGTGGAGAGGGGCAGGGTGGCGGCGCTCCTGGCGAGGGGGCATGGGGCTGTGCCGTTGGGGGAAGTGACCCTATGGACTTGACAAGGGGGAGAGGGCTGCTAGGCGGCACAATGCGGAAGCAGGAAGCAGGAAGCAGGAAGCAGGAAGCAGGAAGCAGGAAGCAGGAAGCAGGAAGCAGGAAGCAGGAAGCAGGAAGCAGGAAGCAGGAAGCAGGAAGCAGGAAGCAGGAAGCCAGGAGAGGAAGCTGTGGCCGGAGGTGGGTCGTGGTAACGCCTCCCCCAGGCGGGCCACTGTCTGCCCCTGCCGGGGCGAGGGTAACGCCAGTGGCCACCCCCGCCCCGGCCCCAGGGCGGGGGGACGGGTTCCAGCGGAGCGCCGCCTACCTTGATGCGGCTGCCCACCGTGTGGGCCGTGGATTATGGGGCGTAGCGGCCTCGGCGCTGCTGGGGCTTGGGCCGGCCCCGATTCTTGTTCCCGTGGTCCTCAGCCTGCCCCTGCTGGTGAGCCCGGCGCGCCACAGCACGGCGCCCCAGTTGCTGCTGGCATTGGCCGCAGACTCCATCGGCCTCCTGCTGGGAGACCAACAGCCGGCCCAGGCCCAGGGGGGTGCCGCCGAGTTCTCCCTCACCGGCACGCCCTCCCTGGGGCAGACCCTCACCATCAGCAAGACCAAGGACGACCCGGACGGTAACGGCGCGTTCTCCTACTTCTGGCAATTCCGCGCCACTCCCTCCGAGCACTGGAGTCCCGCTGCGGCCAGAAACAGGGGTTGCGCCAACGACGCCCTCACCTGCACCCCCGTCCACACCACCACCCACCCCACCATCGGTGGCGAGTTCAGGGTGCGGGTCTTTTATACCGACGGCATCGGGCAGGGCCATACTGTCGACACCAACACCATCGGGCCTATCACCCCGGATGCGGCGCCTACTGGCTTGACGGCGGTGGCGGGACCGGGGAGTGGTGAGGTGACGTTGGAATGGGACAATCCGGGCAACAGGTACATCAGCAAGTACCAGGTCCGGCAGGGGACAGGCACGACCGTGACGTGGGGCAGTTGGACAGACTTCACCAGCACCGGTGCCACAACGAGTCATACGGTCACCGGGCTGACCAACGGCACGGCGTACAGCTTCCAGGTGCGGGCCGTGGTGGTGTGGAGTGGGAAGACCCAGAACGGGACGGCATCGGCCACGGTCACAGCCACGCCGGTAGCGAGTCCGCCGCCGGTGATGTCGTTGCGCGAGCCCAGCGTGGAGGGTGTGATGAGGGTAGATAACAAGCTGTTGTTGCCGGAGAGCGCGCATCGGTCGGGCAGTGAATTCAGCTACAGCATCAGCAGCAACGTTGCGGTCGGTGCGGGGGTGTTTGTATGCATAGAGGTGAGCGAGAGCGGCGGCGACCGGCTAGCCGCCGGAGCCGGCCGCGAGGGGATAGGCATAGCAGGTTTTTCGAATGGAACGATGGCCCTTGCGCCGACGTTGGGTACTTGGACTAACAATACGACGAACGAGCGTCCCAGCAGGATAACGATCAGGTTGCTGCCGCCGACGGATAGCAGGTGCAGCGTCATTGGCGCGGCCGGCTACGTGGTGAATCCCCGTGGGGAGGACAACACGTTTTCGTTCATCATTGCGGACGACGACGATCTGAGCGTGGGTCTGAGCAGTGCGGATGCCACCATGATAGAAGGGGTAGGGTCGCAGTCGGCCTCGGTGACGGTGACGTTGGGGCGCAGGCTGTATGCGGGGGAGAGTGCGGAGGTGGTATTGGATCTGAGCAGCAGTACGGGGGCGATGCTACCGGACGGGGACGCCATGACGAAGGACGACTTTGTGGTAACGGCGGCGGGGACGGGGGTAACGGGTGAGGATCTGGACAGCAGCAGGCTGACATTGACGTTCGAGGGGCATGATACCGATACGGTGCGGACAGCCACGTTGACGTTCACACCGACGGATCGGGACGACGGCGATACTGACGACGATACGGTGACGGTGGCGTTAAACACAAGCAACAGC
>NZ_JENA01000026.1 GCF_000586015.1 Candidatus Synechococcus spongiarum SH4
GCCCGCTGATGCTGGCCCCCAGCCCGCCGATGCTCAACGTGGGAGCAGTGTTGTCCACCACCCAGGTGCGCTCATCGGTTCCATTGGGGGTGGTCCCGGCGCTCACCAGTTGGTTATCGGCTGCGTCGCGGATGTCGTGGCCGTTGGCAAATCCCAGGCTCACGTTCCCGCTTACCCCCGCCAGGTTGCCGCCGCTGGCGGTTACGTCCCAACTGGCGGCAAAGCCGTTGCCGTCCGGACTCACCGCCGCTACGCTCAGCCCGGCAGTGCTCCCGCTGATACTGAAGTCGGCGGCGGCCACACCGTCCACCGGCTCGCTGAACGTTACCCGCCACTTCAGGCTATCGGCATTGGTGGGGGAACCACTTGGCGTCTGGTACTCAATATCCACCACCGTCGGCGCCGTGGTGTCCGGTGGTGGATTGACAGTACCCTTGATGGCGAAGCGATGCCTTAAAGAAGAAGAGACCCAATTATTGGAATCTAGAAACCTGCCGCCATCGGCGATAGACCACCCCGTTGCACCGCTCTCACTGTTAGAAGTTGTTGTGTCTGTGACAGCACCTTCAGCCTGAAGCCAGTAGGTCGTGCTCGCATCCAGCACCGTATTGACGGGTGCGGTGAACGTGTTGACGGTATTAGCAGTGACGGTGGCCGGAGGGGTGAGAGTGGCAATCACTGTGCCAGTAGGATTTGTGCCATCTGCCCGGGCCGGCGTGGCTGTGGCCTCATCCGATTGCGCACCATTGGTTGTGCCCGCCACGGCGCGGATGCGGAAGCCGTAGGCGGTGCCGTTGGTGAGACCCGTCACCGTGTGGCTCGTTGTGTCGGCGTCGCTGCCGCTGATGTCCGTCCAACCGCCGTAGGCGCCGCCGCCCGCCTTCCGCTGAACCTGGTACTTGGTGATGGCGCTGTTGCCGGGGTCGGCCCAACTCAAGGCGACCTGGGCGTGTCGTCATCCGTAACGGTGACCGCCACGTTACCCGTCACGCTGTTGTAGCCGCCGCCGCTGGCGCTGTGGGACAGGGTGGCGCTGTCGTCCGTGGCGTCAGCGTCCTCTCCTGCCGAGACGGTGACCGTCTCGGCACGGGACCAGTTGAAGTTGGACGTGGTGAAGCTCAGGGTGTTCTGGTTGCCGTTCGTGTCGGGGTCGGTGTCCACTGTCACATCACCAGTGGCACCGCCCACCGTCACCGTGACAGTGCCCGTGGGCTCGGTGCCCAGCCTCACCGTGTACGTGGCGCTGCTCCCCTCCTCCACCGTCAGGGACGTGGCGCTGAACAACAACCCCGGGTCATCATCGCCAATGACGAAGCTGAAGCGCTTCGGGTTGTTCAGCGTGTAACCGGCGCCGCTCTTCAGGGTCAGCTCCATCAGCTCCGCACCCTCGGACACACTGTCGTCCGTGATGACCACCGGGATGGTGACACTGCTGCTATTGGCCGGCACCGTGACCGTGCCCAAGTTGGTGCTCGTGTCCAATCCGGTGATGGAGAAGTCACTGCCCACCGTGGCCCAATCTAAGCTCGACACCCTCGGCTCGTTCACCGCGTAGTTCACCGTGATGTTGGCCGTAGGCGCAGGGCTGATCTCCAACGTCACGTTCTGCGTGCCATCACCCTCAGATACGCTTACCCCGGTAGCCGCAAAACTCACGGCGGGGACGGGGTTAGGAGTGCCACTGATGGCGAATTGGAGTGAATCGGAAGTGGCGGTCCATACGCTTTTCACTACTCCTTCCACTAGGGCATCTCTGAACAAGAGATGGTGTGTGTGTCAGGATGGAGTGAGAGACTGTGATCTGGCAGGAGGCCCACTGGTATGGAGAGGATTGCGAGGAGCTTTGCGGACCTTGAGTAGGAGAGCAAGAAGCGCAAGACGCGGCGAGAGAAGTTTCTGGAGCGGCTGGAGGTGCTGATACGGTGGGAGAAGCTGTTGGAGAGGATCCGGCCCTACTACCCCACTGGTGGCAAGGGGAGAGTCCCCTACCCGTTGGAGCGGCTGCTGCGGGTGCATTGTGTGCAACTGTTCTACAACCTCAGTGATCCGGGAATGGAGGACATGCTCTACGAGGTGGAGAGTGTGCGCCCCCTAAACCTGACCTTTGGGCAAGCTGTCCGGGGCATCGTCCAGCCTCAGCCCTCGCAACAGGCCAGCAAGCGCAAGGACGACCCCAAGCAGTGAGCCTGCCCCGCCCTGGACTGTGCCCTTCACAATCCAGGGCAACCAGGTCTGTAAATCCCACTGTAAATCCCAAAGTTATGCTGGCTCCGTTCAGCGCCCGTTGAGGCTGGATGCTGTGGCATCAAGAATCAGCACCTCTCCTGTCTCGGCGCCGCCTGGGCCGGGCAGTGATGGATCATGTAGGGGATGACCGCCCAACACCTTACGATCCCCCACGGCCACCCCATGGACCTTGAAGAAGAAGGGCTGGCTTTCTCTCAAGCCGGTGTTCAGTGAGCCCAAGCAAGCGGGTACCCCCTCCCTGAGCCAGCCCTACCCAGGCGCCACCTGAATCCGCTTGCGGCAGGCGCCTTTGCGGCGAATGGTCTGGAAACCCACGATGCCGTCCACCAGGGCAAAGAGGGTGTCGTCCCGTCCCCGACCCACGTTCTCGCCGGGGAGGATGGCGGTGCCCCGTTGGCGGATCAGGATGGATCCCGCATGAACCCGCTCACCGCCGTAACGCTTGACGCCAAGACGTTTGGCGTTGGAATCGCGGCCGTTGCGGGTGGAGCCGGTGCCTTTCTTGTGGGCCATGGAATTGCAAGGGGGGAAGGAAAAGGTTAGGAGATGATCTCAGGCGAGGGGTTGTCCCGCCACGGTGATGGAGTCAACCCGCACCCGGGTGAGGGCCTGCCGATGGCCCCGCTTGCTGCGGGTTTTCTTCTTGCGGCGCATCTTGTAGACAATGAGTTTGGGGCCACGGCGATGGGCCAGAACCGTCAGGTTGATCCGTCCCCCTTCCACGTAGGGGGTTCCCACGGTGATCCCGGCGCCGGAACGCACCATGAGCACCTGATCCAGTTCCACCGTCTCGTCCACTGCGGCATCAAGGCGGTCCAGATCGTAGTAGCGTCCCGGCTGGAGCCAGAACTGCCTGCCACAGGCCTCGGCAATGGCGTAGGCGCCAACGGGATCGGCGGCAGGGACTGGAGAAGGCGCCGTGGCAGTTGGGTTGTCGTTGCCCGACGGAGAAGCTGACGATGATGAAGACATGGACGAAAACGGCGCAGCCTGGCTGGACTCGCGAACAAGCCCCATTGCAAGCCAAACCTGCTGACCAGCAAAAAACGGAGTCTACATTCTCATGGCTTGTCCCCTCCCCGTCAAGGCTTGTCTTGCGGCGGGTTGGCGGGTGTGTAGGGTTGCAGGGATGGATGAACGGGATCGTCGCAATTTTCTGTGCAACCTGACCGAGTCGGGCAGCGGGGAACTGTTGCGCCGCCTCAAGCGGTGCTGGCGGACTTTGTCTCCATGGCCTGCTCCACGGCTGGTAAAGATCCACGTTCAGGCCATGGACCGGTTGGCCACCCAACTCAAGATGGAGGGGTGCAGCATCACCTTCCTGAAGGGCTACCCCATGGCCCCCATTGACATCACGGCGCGCTTGATGGAGACGCACCGCAAGGCCATGGCTGTGGATCAGCCCGGTCTCCGGCCAACCAGATCGCCTGAAACCTCTTGATGAGACCTGGCAAAACCTACATTCTCAAGCTTTACGTGGCCGGCAACACGCCCCACTCCATGCGAGCGCTCAAGACCCTGCGGGAGATCCTGGAGACGGAGTTCAAGGGGGTCTATGCACTCAAGGTGATCGACGTGCTGAAAAACCCCCAGCTTGCCGAAGAGGACAAGATCCTGGCCACACCAACCCTGGCAAAGATTCTGCCGCCCCCGGTGCGGCGCATTATCGGTGACCTCTCGGACCGGCAGCGGGTCCTCATTGGCCTGGATCTTCTCTTCGAGGAACTGTCCGGCGACGCAACCGACATGTTGCATTCTGATCCAGAAGAGGCAGCCTGAGGCCATGACCAGTCAGCTTTCCCCCCTGCCGGATCCCCGCAGCCAGGGATTCGGCCATGTTCAGAAGGTTCCCACCGGCATTGAAGGTTTTGACGACATCTGCCATGGGGGGCTGCCAACGGGGCGCGCCACCCTCATCAGCGGCACCTCCGGTACGGGCAAGACCGTGTTCTCCCTCCACTTCCTCTACAACGGGATCAAGCAGTTTGGCGAGCCGGGAATCTTTGTCACCTTTGAGGAGTCACCCATCGACATCCTGCGCAATGCCAGCAGCTTCGGTTGGTCGCTCCAGGACCTGGTGCAGCAGGACAAGCTCTTTGTGCTGGATGCCTCTCCAGACCCGGAAGGGGAGGATATGGCGGGCAGCTTCGACCTGTCCGGGCTGATTGAGCGCATCAACTACGCCATCCGCAAGTACAAGGCCAAGCGGGTGGCCATTGATTCCGTGACGGCGGTTTTCCAGCAGTATGAAGCCGTCTCGGTGGTGCGTCTTGAGGTGTTCCGCATGATCGCCCGGCTCAAGGAAATCGGGGTGACCACGGTGATGACCACGGAGCGGATTGACGAGTACGGACCGATCGCCCGCTATGGCGTGGAGGAATTCGTCTCCGACAACGTGGTCATCCTGCGCAACGTTCTGGAGGGGGAGCGGCGCCGGCGAACCTGTGAAATCCTCAAGTTGCGGGGCACCAGCCACATGAAGGGGGAGTTTCCCTTCACCATTGGCGTGAAGGGGATCAACATCTTTGCCCTGGGGGCCATGCGGCTCACCTCCTGCTCCTCCAATACGCGCATCAGTTCGGGGATCTCCCGCCTGGACGAGATGTGCGGCGGCGGTTTCTTCAAGGACTCCATCATCCTCGCCACCGGCGCCACCGGTACGGGCAAAACACTGCTGGTGAGCAAGTTCCTGGAGGAGGCGTATCGGATCAAGGAGCGGGCCATCCTCTTTGCCTACGAGGAATCCCGCGCCCAACTGATGCGCAACGCCGTCAGTTGGGGAATGGATTTCGAGAAGATGGAGCAGGCGGGGCTCATCAAGATTATCTGCGCCTATCCGGAGTCCACGGGTCTGGAAGACCACTTTCAGATCATCCAGACCACCATTGAGCAGTTCAAGCCCACCCGCATCGCCATTGACTCCCTCTCGGCCCTGGGGCGGGGTGTGAGTCAAAGCAATTTTCGCCAGTTTGTGATTGGCGTCACAGGTTATGTGAAGCAGGAAGAGATTACGGGGCTGTTCACCAACACGTCCGAAGAATTCATGGGCAGCCACTCCATCACCGACTCCCATATCTCCACCATCACCGATTCCATCCTGCTGCTGCAGTATGTGGAGATTGGCGGTGAAATGTCCCGGTCCATCAACGTGTTCAAGATGCGGGGCTCCTGGCACGACAAAGGCATCCGGGAGTTTCTCATCGGCAAAACCGGGGCCGAGATCAAAGACTCCTTCAAGGACTTTGAGCGGATCATCAGCGGGATCCCCAGACGCATCAGTGAGGATGAGCACCAGAGCCTTCGCCGCATTGTCAGCCGGAGCGACGCCGGGGAATGATCGCAGTGTCCCCTGCGGCGTCCGTCCGGGCCCGCTCCGCCAGTAACGCCAGTTCATCGTCATCACTGCCCTCCAGGGGCAGTTCGAACCAGAACGTGGTTCCCACGCCGGGCTTGCTCACCAGCTTGGGGACACTGCCCTGTTTCTCCATGATGTTGCGCACAATGGCCAGGCCAAGGCCGGTTCCCTGTTCCGTGTGGACCGTATTCTCAGCCCGGTAGAACCGCCCGAAGATCTTGACCTGATCCGGTTCGTTCATGCCGCATCCCGTATCGGACACCTCCACCCGCAATCGGGGCATCCGGGAGGTGAGGTCGTTGATGGTGGCGCTGGCGCCCAGGTCGGGAACCGGGCAGGAGTCCGGCCACAGGTAGCCCCGGAGGCATACCAGGCCACCGGACGGGGTAAACTTGAGGGCGTTGCCCACCAGGTTGTCCAGCACCTGGAGCAGGAGATCGAAGTTGGCCTGAACCCGGGGCAGGGTGGGCTCCACTTCGCACAGCAGCCGTACCCCTTGTCGAACGCGTTGAGGCGGTAGTTGCGCAGGGTCTGCTCCAGGGCCGGGCGCAAATCCATGGGTTCAAACCGAAACTCCTGCCCTGACTCCAGACGGGAAAGATCCAGCACGTCATTGACCAGCCGGGTCAGGCGATCGGTTTCCGCATTGGCCGTGGCCAGAAATTCGCTACGTTCCTCGTCGCTGATTTGTGTCCACAGGTCATGGAGGGTTTCCACGTAGGTCTTGATGTTGAACAGAGGCGTCCGCAACTCGTGGGACACGTTGCTGATGAAGCGGCTTTGGGCGGCGTTCAGCTCCACCTCACGACTCAGGTCCTGGAGCGTGACGGTGACGCCCTTCAGGGCGCTGCTACTGGGATCCGTGACCGCCACCAGCACAATGCGCAAGGTGCGGGTAGGGGAACCGAAGCTGCAACGGATGTCCCGGGTGGCCTGTTCACCCGCCAACACCTGCTGCAGGGCTTCCCCCACGTCCATCAGCAGGGATTCGGGCAACAGGTTCACCAGCGGCTCCCCCACCAGCTTGCGGGCCTCCCAGCGGAACAACCGTTGGGAAGTGGGGTTGGCCAGCACCACACGGCCCTGATTATCAAGAAGCATGGCCCCATCCGCCATGGTGGCAATGAGGGACTGCTGCTGGGCCTGGGCCACCTTCAGCTCCTCGATATTGGCGGCCTTGTACACCTCAAGCTGGCTGGCCATGGCGTTAAACCCCGCCAGCAACTCCCCCAGTTCACCCCCCATGGGCAAGGCAATCCTGGTGGAAAACTGGCCGGCGGTAATTTTGCGCACCCCGTGGAGCAGCGCCTTGATGGGATGGGTGATGGTGAGAGCATTGAAGACAGCCCCCAGAATCACCAGCACCCAGATGGCAATAAACACCGCAATGGTCACCTTGCGGGTTAGGGCCGTCGTATTGAGAACCACTTCATTGGGGTTGAGGCCCAGCGCCACGGAACCCAGGTTTTGCCCATCGGCCGTCAAGGGCACAAACACGTCTGTGACCTGGCCGTCGGGGGACAGGTGCTGACGCACCAGAGGATCGCCGGGATGGTCATGGATGTTGTCCGGCAACTCCAGGCGGCGCCGCAGCCGCAGGGTGCTGTCTTCCTCGGCGTTGTCGAGGGGCAGGGTCAGGTAGATCATCCCGTCAGGGTCGGCAAACAGGATGTAGCGAATACTGTTGCTTTGCTCCCAGAAGCGGTGGGCCACGGTGATCACTTGGCGATCCTGGCCTTCCGCCACCAGGGACGTCACGTTGGCAGCCAGCAGGAGACCCACGTCCCGGGCATAACGGGTGTCGCTGAGGCGGGCATCCGCCTGGATGGAGGACAGGGAAAAGAAGGTGAGACCCGTCATGATGAGGCTCACCACAAGGGTGGACAGGGCCAGCAGCTTGGCTTGGAGGGTGAACTCTGACCACCACTGCCGCAATGCAGTCGGCAGAGCTTTCAGGATGTCCATGATGTCGTGCTCTACTGCAGTGCTTCTCAGCGCCGACGCACTTGGTGGCCAATATCGGACCGAGCCGTTTTGCCAGTGTAGTGAATCTGGCCGAGGCGATTGTAGGCCTGGTCAAAAGCCTGGTCAAAGTTGTCACCAAGCCCCACACTGGCCAGGACGCGCCCTCCGGCGGTCCGGAGTTGCCCTGTTGCCGTGGACCCCACGCCAGCGTAGAACACCATCCCCCCGGAATTGACGCTGCCGGTGTCCGTGATGAGGTCCCCGCGGCGAACGGGGCCGGGATAACCTTCCGCAGCAGCCACCACACAGGCGCTGGCCCTGGAGCCGCGGGTGCTCAGCATTGGGGCTTCCCCCAGCCGGCCAAGGGCGCAGGCCTGGAGTACGGCGGCCAGATTGCCCTCCAGCAGCGGCAAGACGCACTGACACTCCGGATCCCCGAAGCGACAGTTGAACTCGATCACCGTGGGCCCCGTGGCCGTGAGCATCATGCCCCCGTACAGGACGCCACGGTAATCAATCCCCCGCTCCCGCAGCGCCGCCAGCACCGGCAGGAAAATGGCGCTGCGCATGTGCTCCAGATCCTGCTGATCCAGGAACGGGACCGGAGCGTAGGCCCCCATGCCGCCGGTGTTGGCTCCGGTGTCCCCCTCGCCAATGCGCTTGTGGTCCTGGGCAGGGGGGAGCAGCACCAGATCCCGGCCGTCACAGAGGGCCAGCACCGACACCTCCGGGCCTTCCAGGCGCTCCTCCAGCACAAGCTTCTCCCCCGCACGGCCAAAAGCCCCGGCGAAGGCCCGGTCCACGGCGGCTTCGGCCTCAGCCATGGTGTTGGCCACCGTCACCCCTTTCCCCGCCGCCAGCCCATCGGCTTTCACCACCGGAGGGCGGCCCAGACGGTGGAGCAGGTCCATGGCTTCCGTCCGGCTGGTCACCACCCAACCGGGGGCCGTGGGCACGCCGGCCTGGGTCATGAGCTGCTTGGCCCAGGTTTTGCTGGCCTCCAACCTGGCCCCGTCGGCGCCGGGACCAAACACCGTCAGGCCATGGCCCCGCAGATGATCCGCCAGGCCGGCAGCCAGAGGGGCCTCGGGACCAATCACCACCAGCGTGACGGCCTTGTCCCGGCAAAGCCGGAGAATTCCCGTGCCGTCGTCCGCGGCCACCGGCGCCACGGCAATGGGCGCCGATCCCTCGGTCCCAGGGCTGACCATGCCCCCGTTGCCCGGCGCCACCCACACCGTCTGCACCCCCGGGCTTCCGGCCAGAGCCCAGGCCAGGGAATGTTCACGACCACCTGAGCCGATCACCAGGATGTTTGCCGTCATGGATTTGGAATGTTTGGGTGAAGGGTGGCGTTTCCCCTTAGCTTGGGCTGCCGGACCTGGCATTGCCTGAGATGATCATGGATACCCCGGCCCTTGCCCTTGGCCCCCTCCTCCATGAAGGGAAGGCCAAAAGACTGTATGCCACAGCGGATCCCCAGTGGTGCGCTGTGGAGTTCAAAGACGTGGCAACGGCATCCAACGGTCGGCGCCAGGTTCGATTGCCCGGCAAAGGCAGGCTCAATTGCCAGATTTCAGCCCGGTTGTTCACCCTTCTGGAGCAGGCGGGGCTGCCCACCCATTTCCGGGAACTGGTGGGGGACGGGTGGATGCTGGTCCGACCCTTGCGCATGATCCCTCTGGAGGTGGTGTTGCGGAACCGGGCGGCGGGCTCGCTGCTGCGGCAACTCCCCATCGTGACAGGGCAACAGTTGGAGCCGCCTCTGTTGGACCTTTACTTCAAGGACGATGCCTTGGGGGATCCCTTCCTCAGTGAGGCCAGGCTGGCAACCTTGAAGATCCTCACACCCCAGGCCCGGGTTCAACTGGAGACCATGGCCCGTCAGGCGAACGGCGCCTTGCATCAGGCATTGGCCGGTCTCGACCTGGATCTGGTGGACCTCAAGCTGGAGTTTGGCTGGGACGCCTCCGGCCAACTGCGGCTGGGGGATGAACTCAGCCCGGACAATTGTCGCCTCTGGGATCGGCGGCAGAGTCCCCACAGCCCAGGGCGTAGTCTTGACAAAGACAGACTTCGTCAGGGCCTTGGCGGATTGGTTGCCGCCTACAAGGAGGTTAATCACCGCATCCAGGCCCTTGGCCTCCAGCCTCGATCCCATGACCCTGGCGAGGGACTCTAGTAGGATGGCGGCATTACATTGGTCAAGCATGTCTCAAGCCCTATGGGGTTTTTGGTACTCCATGGTAAATTTCCGCCAGCGCCGGTGTTCCGCCAAGCTACTTGGCGCCCTCTCCACCGCTGGCCTGTTCACGGTGGCGTCCCCCGGACCCTTGTTTGCCCAAGTGGAGCAGCCCGCTGACGGGTTGCATATGGCGTCTCCCCTGATCGAGGACCTGGGCCTGATCCGGCCGGCGGCGCCCATGGCCCTGAGCGGTGCTGCGGCCGAACGCCAAGTGGCCCAGGCTCTGGATAACCTGAAGCTGGCCCAGGGTGGACCGGAAGAGGAACCGGAAGAGGAAGAAGCCACCGAGGACCCATCCTTGTCGCCCTTGGAGGAGGAGGAGCCGGACGACCCTGGACGGGAGCAGATTCTCCCTGAAGAAGCCCCGTCCGGAGCGGTTCAGGACATTGCCCCTGAGCAGCAGGTGGTCATCGCCGAAGTGGTCATTGTGGGGCTGGAGGATCACCCGGAAAGGGAACGTCTTGAGATCGTTGCCTACGACGCCATGGAGGTGCGGCCGGGTGGAACCACAACCCGCTCCCAACTGGAAAGAGATCTCACCGCCGTCTACGCCACGGGCTGGTTCAGCAACGTGCGGGTCGTTCCAACCGATGGGCCGCTGGGGGTGCGCCTGGAGGTGACCGTCACCCCCAACCCTGTTCTGAGTGGGGTGGAGTTGGAGGAGCAGGATGTTCTGCTACCGGACGAGGTGGTGCAGGAGGCCTTCGCGGCGGACCGGGGGCAAACCATTAACCTGGAGAGCCTGCAGAGGCGCTTGACCCGCCTGGAGGAGTGGTATGCGGAGCAAGGCTATGCGCTGGCCAGGGTGTTGGGACCAACGCGAATCACCCCGGAAGGGGTGATCATCCTCACGGTTCGTGAGGGCAGGGTATCGGACATTGAGATCGAGTTTGCCAACGAGGAGGGGGAGACCACCGATAAGGAGGGAGAGCCCGTCCGCGGGGATACCAAGCGCTGGGTCATCACCCGGGAAATGGCCACCCAGGCGGGGGATCGCTTTAATCGCCGCGTCCTGCAGAAGGACCTGGAACGCCTCTACGGCACAGGCTTGTTTTCCGACATCAACGTCTCCCTGAAGCCCATTCCCGCCGATCCCGGTCTTGTGGCGCTGGTCTTGAAGATCCAGGAAGCCAAAACCGGCTCCGTCTCCGGTGGCCTTGGCTATAGCGGTGTTCAGGGACTATACGGTCAGGTTGACTTCAGCGAGGACAACCTGTTTGGCCGCGCCTGGAGAACGACTTCGCAGTTCACCTATGGCCGGGGCGGAACGCTGGACCTTGCTTTTCACGATCCCTGGATCAAGGATGATCCCTATCGCACAGCATTCCGGATGAATATATTCCTAAGCCGAGAGATTCCACTGCAGTTTCGGCGAGAGGAGGGAGACGATATGAGCTTGGTAGAATACTATCGTGAAGCCGATAATCCTACAACAAATACTGTCTATAATGCAACAAGTGTAGAGAATCCTAGACTACGTACCACTATGGGGGATAGCAGAGAAATTGACCCTGAAACTGAGAATTTCTTTTATGAAGATAGTGGCACTCACAATGTCCGCCTACAACGAGTCGGGGCGAATTTCCAGTTTATCCGGCCTCTGAACGATGGCGATCCCCTTGCCGAGGACGTCAAATGGACGGCTTCCGCTGGTCTCACTTTCCAGCAAGTCACCGTTCAGAATAGCAGTGGCGAATCCAGGATCTACGCAAAGGGACCCCAAAAAGACCAGGAGACAACCGATAACTTCTTTTGTGTGGGCCATGATTGTCAATCCGACAACTTCCTGGCCGGGTTGCGCCTTGGCCTTCTTTACAGCAGCTTGGATAACAGGGCCAATCCAACCAGCGGCAATTTTGCCAGCTTCTCCACAGAGCAATATATTTCTGTTGGGGAAGGGTCGCCAACCTTTAATCGAGCCCAGTTCAGCTTGGCCCATTTCATTCCCGTGAAGCTGCTCAAAATCCACCCGGGTTGCCGCCCGGCCCCCGGAGAAGCGGAAGAGTGCCCTCAAACGCTTGCATTTCAGGTGACAGGCGGCGCCCTCCTGGGGGCGGACCCACCCTATGAATCCTTCTGCCTCGGCGGCTCCACCTCCATCCGCGGCTTCTATGAATGCGCCATCGGCCCCGGCACAACCTTCACTGAACTGTCCATGGAGTATCGCTTCCCCATCATCGGGATTGTCAGTGGCGCCATGTTCGCCGATGCCGGCTCTGTTCTGGGCACCCAGGGGAACGTGACGGGGAATCCCGGCAAACTTCTAGAAAAGCCGGACAGCGGCTTCAGCTATGGCGCCGGCGTGGTGCTCAGCACCCCGTTGGGACCGTTGCGCGGGGAGATGGCCAAAGGCAACCACAACGACGACTGGCGCTTCAACTTTGGCGTGGGCTGGAAGTTCTAGGGGCCATTGCCATGGTCTGGCCTCCCGACTACAAACGCCGGTGGACCGTTGCTTCCGAGACGACCCTTGCCGGCGTGGGCCTCCACAGTGGTCTCG
>NZ_JENA01000027.1 GCF_000586015.1 Candidatus Synechococcus spongiarum SH4
GCCTGTTTCTGACCGTTTTTGGCCAGCTTCGTCCAGTGCTGACTGGCGTAGCCCGCCTATGGCCTTGCCCAATCCTGTATGGCACGCTTTTGCAGGCTAATTCAGAGGTTCCTAAACAGTCCCATATGGTTGCTTATTCATCTATTGTGGCATAATAAGCTCCTCCAATGCCACCTTCACCATTTGAATCTCTGAATCCTGCATATACTGTTCCTATAGTACCATCTACGTCAACAATTGACATTCTGCCTGCATACTCTCCATCTGTAGGAGTGATTCTTCTGGTTGTAGATTCAATAATTACATTACCTGTATATTCACCATTAGTATTCAAGGGAGTTGGTCTTAGTCTCATTATTAAATCTGTGTCTTGTTTAGCAATTTCTCTTATTCCTTGCAAATTCAATACTTCTAAATCATAAAATGTACTATTTCCACATCCAACACAACCTGATATTGTGTTATTGCCAAAATTAGCTTCTAATTCAATATCAGCAGAGTAATTTCCAGATGTTAGTATGGTATTTTGTTCATTAGCATGAAGATACATACCAGTGAAATCTCCAGTATAAGTTGCTGTTCCTGATACTGGTAAAACTGCTGCTGATTCAAAATCAGTTCCTTCAGCAAAAATCCCTAACTCTAACCCAGTAATAAAAGGGTCTGTTCCTTGTATTTTAGAATCTAACCAATAACCAAAAGCAACATAATTTGATGAGTCATCCATATCATAAGTATAAGCTATGTTAGCTGCACTTACAGTTCCTGTTCCTTTATCATAATCCACTGTAATTTCTCCACTGGCATTTTTAAAATATGCCCATCCATCCCAAAAATAATTATCATTATAACTATATGAGTAATCATCTAAATCAAGTGTCTCTGTACCAACAGTTAACTCTCTTACACTTCCATCAATAAATAATCTGCTGCCGTCAGACCTACTAACTGTCAAATCAACATGGCCTCCATCAACAGAAGTGAAGACATCTCTGACATTAAAAAATCCAATAGAAGAAGCGTTGAACACACTTCCAAATGTTGGACCTTGCCAGTCCAAATCAGAAAAGTCTATTTCCGATTGACGCAATGACTGATTCAAGTTGGGAGTTGAAGTTGAAGTAGATGGCGGAAGTGGCTGATTCCTGGAAGTGGTTGGCTCTGTTGATCCGCCACCTCCACAAGAGGCCAGAAAGATACCAAGTCCTAAAGCGACCAGAGCTTTTCGGTGGAGCGTGAAAGTGCAAGCATGAGCAGAAGACCTAACTTCTTCTTTGTAAAGAAACATTGCGGGGGGGGGGGGAGGAGTGGTGATGGAGTGATCGTCAAGGGAAAAAGCTTAACTCATGGTCAGTCTATATCATGTCAGCTGATTAGGTCCTTAAGACATTGTTAAGATTTTAGCTAAGGCATTGCACCAATACAGGGAACCTCGAAAAATCGGGCAAAGCCCTCCAGTGGACTGCCGTCTCACCCTGAGAAAGTCAGTCCTGGAGCGAGTTTCCCATGGACCAGCCAGCTTCCCCGGGATGGGGGACGGCAATTTTTCGAGGTACCCTACACTCTTGTCTCTCCTTCTGAACCAGTCTTAAAAAGCGCAGACTGCCTCGATTGCTCTTTTGCGGACATCCCCGCTCCAGGACCGCTTGAATTCCACCCGATCACTTTCCCCGCCCGCCAGCAACTCCTCCAGATCATCGGTGTTGCAGGGCGGCATCGTCGTCATCCGTGACACCCTCAAGACCACCCCACCAGCTTTTGCCTTAAAGTCCGAATACGATCCCGCAGCTTGGCGGCTTCTTCGAATTTCAGGTCCTGGGCACAGGTTTTCATCTCGTCTTCCAGTTGGCTGATGAGTTCGGGTAGGGCGGCAAGGGGCATGTCGTCGTTTTCTGCCTGCGTCGTGGCGGTTTCCAGTTGGCTATGGCTCAGCCGCCGAGACAATTCCAGATCCGACTTAGCGCTTTCGATAAAAGTTTGTGCAATCCCCCGCAACATTTCTTTATGTTACAGAATTAAGGAACCTCTGAATTAGGCTTGAGAAGAGTTCCATAGAGGATTGCGCATGGGGATGGGGGAGCTACGGCGGTCAAACCTGGTCCAAAATAGCTAAAAGTAGGCGCAACCCTTGCCAAATGGTTGAGTTTGTGTCTGCTGGATCGCAAGCAGACACACGGATGCCCTGGGATTCACCCCGGACAAGACTCCCCACGTAGGAGGTTGGCAAAGCCCCGCAGCAGGGCCAAGCGATTCTCGTTCCTCGCCAGGCCTCGGTAGCGGGTCTTGCTGGAGCCAACCATCTGCTTCACATAGAAAACAGGTGTTCCACCTTGGCCCGCACACTGGCCTGGCACTGCTCCATGAGGCGCTCCAACGAGTCTCCGGCCACCTTCCTGCGTTGGCCGGCCCGCAGGGCACTATGCCAGGCCACCTGACGATCCCGCTGGGATGGCCGCTTCGCAATGCCCCGATACCCTGCATCACCCCAGACACGCTCCTCCTCCCCATGGAGTAACGGGTCTGCAGGAACCAGGTCATGGACGTTGGCAGCAGTCGTCACCACCCTATGGGCCACCCTGTCTGATCATCCACCCCAATAGGCAACTTCATGCCGCAGCGCCACTGCTGCCCCTTCTTGGTCTGCTGCATCTCAGGGTCACGTTCTCTTCTCCGGTGCTTCCTCGATGCAGGCGCCGCGATGCTGCTGGCAGCCATCATTGTTCCCTCCTGCAGGAGCAGACCCTCTGCCGCCAGAGGCTCCTTGATGGTCTCAAACAGCACCTTCCCCAGTCCATGACGCTCCAACAGGTGGCGGAAGTTGCGGAGCGTCGTCTCGTCCGGCCCCTTCTCCAGACGGATGCCGCTACAGCGGCCCACACTCTCCACCTCCTAGAGCATGTCCTCCATTCCCGGATCACTGACGTTGTAGAAGAGGTGGACACAATGCACCCGCAGTATCCCTTCCAACGGGTAGGGTACTCTCCCCTTGCCACCAGTGGGGTAGTAGGCCCGAATCTTCTCCAACAGCTTCTCCCACGGTATCAGCACCTCCAGCCGCTCCAGAAACTTCTCTCGCCCCGTCTTGTGCTTCTTGCTCTCCTACTCAAGGTCCGCAACGCTCCTCGCAATCCTCTCCATGCCAGTGGGCCTCCTGCCAGATCACAGTCTCTCACTCCATCCTAACACACCCCCCATCTCTTGTTCAGAGATGCCCTACGCCTTTGGCAGCGCGGCCTCCACTTGGTCACTGGTATTCGCCGCAATATGAAGAACTACCTGATGCCGCTTCTCGACAAGCTGTTGTTGCGCAAACGATTCATCATTGAAACCCTCCTGGGCAAGCTCAAGCCCAACATGGGCTTAGAGCACACCCGACACCGCTCCCCCATTCATGCCCTGGTTCACATTCTCTCATGCCTGGCAGCAATCACCCTGGCACAACCCATATTATTAAAGTACTCATTGTCTTCGTCTCTTTGTCTTTCCTATAGAGTTTCATATTGATTTGCACTCTCTTCCGGTTCATTGACAATGGCACGGAGAAGTCTGATTATGGGTTCAAAGCTGTCTGCAGTTACGAAACGTGATGCACGGTGATGCCCTCCTGTGAACCCGTCGCCATTGCCCTGGGCAGCAACCTGGGGAACTCCCTGGCCACCTTGACCTGGGCTGTGTCAGCCCTCCAACCCATGGCGGAAGGCGGCCCGCTGCGCTGTTCCCCCTGGTTTCGCTCTGCAGCGGTGGGGGGTCCCCCCAACCAGCCGGATTACATCAACGGCGTGGCCCTACTGCATTGTTCCGGGTCCCCCATGGGGTTGCTTCAGCGCCTCCAGGCCCTGGAGCGGCAGGCGGGCCGACAGCCGGGACCCCGTTGGGGCCCCCGGGTCCTGGATCTGGATCTGCTCTGGTTTGGCCAGCGGCGCAGCGCCACGCCGGAATTACGGCTCCCCCATCCCCGTTGGCAGCAGCGCAGTTTCGTGCTGGCCCCGCTGGTGGCGCTGGATCCCCAGTTGGCGGCTCCCCACGCACCCTGCAGTTGCCGGGAACTCCTGCGGAACTGCGCCCCTCCTTACCCCCAACTGCTCTAATACAGTTTGCTCCGCACGCCGGATCCCGTGAACCCGATTCCAGGGGAATGGTGTGCAACGGGCAATTGTGATCCCTCCACCCACCCATGGCCCCTTCCCCCTCCGAGCCTGCCCAACTGCTGGACACCCTGGCCACGCTGAAGGTGCGCAAGGTGTCCTTCGAGTTGGGCCGCTGGCGGCTGCCCATTGGCGCTGAAGGGGTGTATGGCTGCATTCGCCACCCCGGAGCCTGCCTGGCGGTGCCCGTTCTGGATGACGGCCGTGTGGTCATCCTGCGTCAATATCGCTTTGCTGTGGCGCGGCGGCTTCTGGAGTTTCCCGCCGGCACCCTGGAGACGGGCGAACAGCCCCTGGCTTCCATACAACGGGAATTGGGGGAGGAGACGGGCTTTGCCGCTGCCCGCTGGGACAGCCTGGGTCACCTGCTGCCCTGTCCGGGGTACTCCGATGAAGTGATCCATCTCTTCCTGGCGCGGCAGCTCACACCCTTGGCGGATCCGCCGGGAAGTGACGCCGACGAAGACCTGCAGGTGGTCACCTTGACGCCGGCCCAATTGGAGGAACGCCTGGCCAGTGGCGAGGAATCCCTGGACGCCAAGACCGTCACCGCCTGGTTTCAAGCCCGGGCCTTTCTGGCGCGAGAATCCCGGCCATGAATGCCCCATGGCTGTTCTGGCACCGTCGGGATCTGCGCCTGGCCGATAATCTGGGCTTGGCCCGGTTGGCGGCGCACACTACCGCCATCACGGGTCTGTTTGTGCTGGAGCCCGGCCTTTGGGAGGGGCCGGAGGCGGCGCCGTCGCGGCTCTGGTTCCTGCTTGCCAGCGTGGCGGAGTTGCAGCAGGCCTGGCGGCGGGCCGGCAGCCAACTGCTGGTGCTGCAAGGGGATCCCCTGCACGGCATTCCCCAGCTTGTGGCCAGGTTGGGGATGGTGGGCCTGGCCTTTAACGAGGACGTGGAACCCGGTCCCCGCCAGCGGGATGAGCAGTTGCAGCGGGTCTTGCGGCGTCAGGGTGTTGCGGTGCAACGCTGCTGGGATCAACTGCTGGCGCCACCAGAGCAGGTGGTGGCCGGCTCGGGAGAACCCTATAAGGTCTATGGCCATTACCGCCGCGCCTGGTTCAACCAGCCCAAGGCCGATCCGGTGGCGGCGCCCCGGCGCCTCGTCGGTCCCGATGATGGGCGGCTGAGCACAGTGGCGCAGACCCTGCCCCTCCTGCGCCAACTCCCCACCCCGGCGGAACTGGGTTGCGCCTGGAAGGGACGCTCTCCCTGTCGTCCCGGCGAGCAGGCGGCCCGCCAACAACTGGATGCCTTTGTCGATGGGGCGCTCAGCCGCTACGACCCGGAGCGGAACTACCCCGGGCGCGAGGGAACCTCCTGTCTCAGTGCGGCCTTGCGCTTTGGCGCCATTGGCCCGCGCACCGTCTGGCAGGCATCACAAGAGGCCATGGCCAGCCGGGGGCAGGAGTGCATGGAAGTGCAGCGGGCCATCACCGTCTGGCAGCAGGAACTGGCCTGGCGGGAGTTTTACCAGCAGGCCCTGTTCCACTTTCCCGGGCTGGAGGAGGGGGCGTTCCGGCCCCGCTGGCGCCAGTTCCCCTGGCGCAATCAGCCGGAACACTTTGCCGCCTGGTGTGAGGGCCGTACGGGCTATCCCATTGTGGATGCCGCCATGGAACAACTTCTGCAGACCGGCTGGATGCACAACCGCTGCCGCATGATCGTGGCATCCTTCCTCACCAAGGATCTCATCTGCGACTGGCGCTGGGGGGAAGCCTTTTTCATGCAACATCTGGTGGATGGGGATCTGGCGGCCAACAACGGCGGCTGGCAGTGGAGCGCCAGCAGTGGCATGGACCCTCGCCCTCTGCGCATCTTCAACCCCTCCACCCAGGCCGCCCGGTTTGACGAGGATGGCGATTACATCCGCCGCTGGTTACCGGAGCTGGCCTCCTGCGGGACGGCAGACCTGCTCTCCGGCCGGATAGCCCCCCTGGAACGGCGAGGCTATCCGGAGCCCCTGGTGGACCATCGGCAGCAGCAGGCCCGTTTCCGGCAGTTGTACGCCGTCCACATCAAAGGGGAGGTCTAGAAGGGCTGGCGGCGCCCATCCGGTTCGGGCAGGTTGCAGCAATTAAAGCCGTCGCGACAGACCTTGCCGTGATCCATGGCCCAGTTGACCAGCACCACCCGGTTCCTGGCGCCGGTTTTGGTGAAGATATTGCTCACATGGTTATCCACGGTGCGCTTGCTGATGGAGAGCACCTGGGCAATTTCCTGGTTGGTCAGCCCCTGGGCCAGGTGCTCGATGATTTCGATCTCCCGCTCCGAGAGGCCGACGCCAAAGTCCCGAGGAAGCGCCACTGGGTTCCCGTAATCTGACACCAGCTTAGGCTGTGTCGTATTTTGGCTGTGCAATTGGCTGAGCAAAATGGGGTGATGAAATCCCAGGTCAGTCCCTCGGCCTTCCAACAGGCCCTTGCCGGCGGTCAACCCGTCATTACCGCTGAAATCAGCCCGCCCCGTGGGGGATCCGTACAGCATGTGCTGACGACGGCGGACCGGTTGCGGGGCCGTGTTCATGCCCTGAACGTGACCGATGGCAGTCGGGCGGTGATGGGCATGAGCAGCATGGCGGTCTGTCGCCTGTTGCTGGAGCGCAACCTGGAGCCGGTGCTGCAGATGGGTTGCCGTGATCGCAATCGCATTGCCCTGCAGGCGGATCTGCTGGGGGCCCATGCCCTGGGTTTGCGCAACGTGCTCTGTCTCACTGGCGATCCCGTCAAAGCGGGAGATCAGCCCGGGGCACGGCCTGTTTTCGATTACGAGGCGGTGCGACTGTTGCGGGACGTGAAAAACCTGAACCGGGGCCTGGATGCCCTGGCCCAACCCCTCCCCGATGGCCCCACCGCCCTGTTCCCCGGCTGTGCGGCTGATCCCCAGTTGCCAAGCTGGAATGGTCTCAAGCGCCGTCTGAAGCGCAAGAAGGAGGCGGGCGCCCGATTCATTCAAACCCAGATGGTCACGGATCTGGCTGCCCTGCGCCGCTTCTGCCGGGAGTTGGCCGCCCCCCTTGCTCTCCCCGTTCTGGCGGGGGTGTTTCTGCTGAAGTCCGGCAAGAACGCCCGTTTCATTAACCGAATGGTGCCGGGAGCCTCCATCCCGGATGCGGCCATTGCGCGGTTGGACGCGGCCAGGACGCCACGGGCGGAAGGGCTGCGGATGGCTGCCGAACAGGTGGCCGCCGCTCTGGAGATTGCCCAGGGTGTCCACATCATGGCCATCAAGGCCGAGTCTTCCATTCCGCAAATCCTGGATCTGGCTGGTGTTCCCCCCCTGGCGCCAGCCATTGTGGGCAGCGTGGTTCCTAGATCGCTGGCGGCGGAACCACGTTGAGCTCCGCCCCCAGGAGAGCGGCCATGGCCTTTTGCTCAGGGGAGGGCTCCACCAGGTCTTTACGGCGGGCGTCGGTGATGAGCCAATCCAGGGACGCCTCCTGCACGTCGATATGGGCGCCGTTCTTCTCCACGCAGTAGCGCCCGAACACCAGCTTGTCCACCAGGGTCACGTTGGGGCCGATGCGGGAGTGGTGGAAGATGATGGAGTTGTTGATGGCGGCGCCCCGGCAAATGTGGCAGTTGGGACCGATCATGGCGGGTCCAACCAGCCGCGCTCCGGATTCAATGTGGCTCATGCCCCCCACGAAGACGGGACCCTCCACCGTGATGTTGTCCCAGTCGGCCGCCACGTTCAGACCTGCGTAAAGACCGGGGCGCACCTGACGACCGGGAATGGGAACCTGGCGCACCTTCCCCTGGAGAACGGCGCGAATGGCCTGCCAGTAATCCGGCACCTTGCCGATGTCCACCCATTCGAAATCCATGGGCAGTGCATGGAAGGGGGCCCCATCGGCCACCAGCTTGGGGAAGAGGTCGGTGCCGATGTCGTAGTGAATGCCGCTGGGGATATGGTCGAAGACCTTGGGATCAAAGATGTAAATGCCTGTGTTGATGGCGTTGCTGAGGGCTTGGTCTCGCGGCGGCTTCTCCTGAAACACCTGAACGCGACCATTCTCGTCACTCACCACCACACCGTATCCCTCCACCTGATCCCACGGGACAGCCTTGGTGACCACGGAGGCCAGCGCCCCGCAAGCGCGATGGCGACGGACGGCCTGGCTGATGTCCAGGTCAATGAGAGCATCCCCACACAGCACCACGAAGGTGTCGTCAAAGAAAGGCTGGAAGTTTTGCACCTTTTTCATGCCCCCGGCGGAGCCGAGGGCCGCGCCGATGAGCTGACCGTCTTCGATATAACCTTCAAAGGAGTAGGCAATTTGCACGCCAAAGCGCTGGCCGTCACGGAAATACCCCTCGATCTGTTCAGCCAGGTGGGAGACGTTCACCATGATTTCCGTAAAGCCGTGCTCTTTGAGCAGCTCCACCAGAAACTCCATCACCGGCTTTTGCAGGATGGGAATCATGGGCTTGGGAATCGTATGGGTAATGGGTTGTACCCGGGTTCCCTTGCCAGCGGCAAGAATCATCGCCTTCATGAGCCACCTTGGCTTGAGAGTCTTGAATGTACCAAGCCCGCCTAGGCTGCGCGTGGTGGGGCCATCCGCAGCGCCGCCCGGCGTCCAGGGGCCGCCGCCCGCCTGCTCTGTGAACCGGGCCGTGGCAGAACCTGAACAGTAAGGGGACCATACAGACCCTGATCCTGGCGGAGATCCACCCGGCCCTGCCCACAGAGGAACAGCAGCGCCCAGAACACGCCCACCCGGTCCCTGTCCAGATCCGCAGGCGCCGCCCGGGACCAGGCATGGACCAGACCCTCGAAAGAACCATCCCCATCGGACCAGTGGTCCAGAAAGTGATCCAGTGCGACGGTGGTTTCCGGCAGTTTCTCCCGATGGGCCAGGGCCGCCATTTGGGCCATGGCATGACGTCGGCCGAAGGCCTTGGCGCGGCTCCGCTTTCTACTGGCGGGGTCCTGTTGGTCCAGTTGCTCCGCCATGGCCTCAAGGCTCTGGATCAACTCCCCCAGGGTTACGGGGCGCCCCAGGGGCGGCGCCGCCACCAGCCGCCGTTTCAGGTGCTCCTCGGCGTGCGGGGGCAACCGGGGGATCGGCTCCGATTCATCAGCCTCCAGGCGCCCCGTTTCAGCCAGGATCTCGTCTTCCCTGTCGGGATCCGGCGGCAGGACGTGCTGCTCCAGGATGCTGGCCTTCAGCGCCACCAGAACGGAAGCTGCCAGAAAGGTCTCGCTGCTCTCCGCCAGGTCCTGTTCATAACTGCCACCGGATCCACTGGCCAGCTTTGGCAGGGCCATGCGCACCCGCAACTGGTCGAGAAAACCGTCCACAAAAGGGATCACGTCCACGTCCCACGGGTCCAGGTCGCCCCGCTCGGCAGCCTCCCGGAGGAGGCGGATGGCCACTCTGCTGCCGTCGTTGGCGCCCAATCGTAACCCCCTTGGCCCCGTCATGACAGCGGGCCGTGCTGGCTTAAGGATAAGCCTGTCTGGAGACAGGATCCAGTGGGGGCAAGGAGGGAATTTGATCCGGCAGGGTTGCCGTGGCCAAGGCCGGTGGAACGCGGCCCCAGTGGATCCCCGTGGAGGCCACCAGGGCGCTGCGATTTTGCTGCACCAGGGTTTCAATGGTGGCGCGGTAGGTCTCCGTGGTGAGGCGCGGGTAGAGACCGATGCTGATAATCGGCACCAGCAGGCAGGAAATGATGTAAATCTCCCGGGGTTCCGCATCCCGCAGCCGGTTGTGTTCCAGGAGGCTGCGGTTTTCCTGACCAAAGAAAATTTCCCGCAGCATGGACAGGAGATAGATGGGCGTCAGAATCACCCCCACCGCCGCCATGGACACGATCACCACCCGGAAGGCCAGGCTGTAGGCATCACTGGTGGCAAATCCCACAAACACCATCAATTCCGCCACAAAACCACTCATGCCGGGCAGGGCGAGGGAGGCGAGGGAACAGGTGGTCCAGAGGGCGAACATCTTGCGCATCTGCTGGCCCACGCCTCCCATTTCATCCAGCATCAGGGTGTGGGTGCGGTCATAGGTGGCCCCCACCAGGAAGAAGAGGCTGGCGCCGATGAGGCCGTGGCTGATCATCTGCAACATGGCGCCGCTGGTGGCCAGCGGAGAAAAGCTGGCCACACCGATGAGCACAAAGCCCATGTGGCTGATGGAGCTGTAGGCGATCTTGCGTTTCAGGTTGCGCTGGGCAAAGGAGGTCAACGCGGCATAAATGATGTTCACCACCCCCAGCACCACCAGCAGCGGCGCGAACTGGGCATGGGCCTCGGGCAGCATCTGGGCGTTGAAGCGGAGCAGGGCATAGCCGCCCATCTTGAGGAGGATGCCGGCCAGGAGCATGTGAACCGGTGCGGTGGCTTCCCCATGGGCATCCGGCAACCAGGTGTGGAGCGGCACAACGGGCAGCTTGACGCCAAAGGCGATGAGCAGGCCGGAGTAGCAGAGCACCTGGAAGGCCAGCCCCAGGGGCTTGGCGGCAATGTCTCCATAGGCAAAGCTGGGGGGGCCGTCCCCCTGGAAGCCCATGGCCAGCCCCGCCACCAGGATGAACAGGGAACTGCCCGCGGTGTAGAGGATGAACTTGGTGGCGGCGTATTGCCGTTTCTTGCCCCCCCAGATGGCCAGCAGCAGATAGACGGGAATCAACTCCAACTCCCAGGCCAGGAAGAAGAGCAACATGTCCTGCACGGCAAACACCGCCACCTGGCCGCCACACATGGCCAGCATGAGCATGTGAAAGAGCCGGGGCTTGAAGGTGACGGGCCAGGCCGCCAGGATGGCCAGGCTGGTGATGAACGTGGTGAGCAGGATGAGGGGCATGGAGAGCCCGTCGGCCCCCACGGACCACCCCAGCCCCAGCTCCGGCAGCCAGCGCACCTGCTCAACCAGTTGCAGGCCGTCCATGCTGGGGTCGTAGCCGTTGAGGAAACCCGCCACCGTGACGAGGAAGTCCGCCAGGGCGATGGTCAGCGCATACCAGCGGATGCGGGAGCCATCGCCGGGATCAGGGAGGAAGGGGATGAGGAACGCCGCTGCGATGGGGAACAGGATGGCGACACTCAGATAGGGAAAACTCTCCACTACGGCTGAACAGGGCCTGGCCTCTACAGGTTAGGCAGTCTTCAGCCCGGTTGAACCCTCAGTCCGGGTTCCCGAACATTTCCCGGGAGACGGCTGATGGACCGGAACCGGCGCCCTGCTCCCTCAGCCCCTCAAGTCCTGGCCGCCAGGAGGCTCTCCAACAACCGATCCAGCTTGCCGTTCGGCGCCCGCTTGTCTGCCCTGAATTCTTTTATGTCTTGCCGCAATCTGGTTTTGCCGGTCATGTTGCCCAACTTGAGCACCTCGATCTGCTGCCCCAGCATAGTTCCCATATCCCTCATATCGCTTTTGAGATCCATCATATGACCGTTGAGAAAGTTGAATCCAGCTACGCCAACCACGACCAGAGCAACGATCAGTCCACTGATGATGGTGGCCGCCACCCCAGGACCCAACCATTGGGGATTATAACTTTTCATGGTCATATTTCCTCCTTATCTGTTATGCTGGCACACTGATCCCTAGGGTCAGGCCTCATAACCAGAAGATGAGAGTGGGGGCGAGGAGGACGGCAGAGTAGAAGATATGGGCACAGCGGTCGTAGCGGGTGGCAATGGGGCGCCAGTCCTTCAGCGTGGCGAAGAGGTTCTCAACCTTATAGCGCATTTTGTAAAGCCTCCTGCTGGAAGGGACCTTCTTGTTCCGGTTCCGTCTGGATGGGATGCAGGGAGTGATGCCTTGCCCCAGCAGGGGGGAGCGGATCTTGTTGCCGTCATACCCCTTGTCTCCAATCAATACCCTCGCCGCTGGAAGAGCTTGCAGCAGCACGTCAGCACCGGTGAAGGCGCTGCATTGCCCTTCGCTGAGGTGCAGGCGGACAGGTGGTCCTTTGCCGTCACACACCACATGCAGCTTGCTGGTCAGTCCCCCGTTGGTGCGACCAAGCAAGCACACTGCAGCGCCCCCCGCAAGCCGTGACGCTGGACGTAGATGATGCCGCTCAATACCTTGCGGTCCTCCACACGGCTCACCCCGCGAGACTTGGGAAAGAAGGGCTTGATCCTCTCAAGCTGTTCCTCACTGAGCCAGAACAAACCCTCCATCCTTCCTCCTCCTGTAACCCCAA